>CANPYD010000071.1 GCA_947587775.1 uncultured Clostridia bacterium | reverse complement strand
GTGCACTGTGAGCTGCGCCGCGACAGGAGCAGTGGCAACTGCGACGGGCCTTGCGGCGGTACCTGCCGCCCAAGGTAGGGGGGTGGGGCGAGTTCTGAATTACTGCGCGAAGCAAAACCACGCTTTTGCGCCGCTCCACTCAATTTGTCGAACCCCTTCGACTTACTGTCCTGTGAAACAGAACAGGGACGGCCGAATTGCAATTACAAGGCAAAAAACTTAACCCCTCGTTGAATTTGTTTTTGAGCATGCCCCCTAAAGGGGGCAGACGAAAAAACAAATTCAACGAAAACAAGGAGCTTTTATGTTCAATAAAACCATGCAACATTTGGGCGAAGAGCGGAGCGTCATCCGCGAGCTCTTCGAGTACGGAAACGCGCGCAAGGCGGAGATCGGCGAGGAGAATGTCTTCGATTTCTCCATCGGCAATCCGTCCGTCCCCGCACCCGCAATCGTGCAGGACGAGATCAAGCGGCTCATCGACACGACCCCGCCCGAGATCCTTCACGGCTACACCTCGGCGGCGGGCGCACCCGCCGTAAGAGAGGCCGTCGCAGCCTACATACAGAGGGAATTCGGGGTACCCGTGTCCGCAAACCTCATCTACATGACCTGCGGGGCGGCGGCGTCGCTGGCCATCACAATTGCCGCGCTCTGCGAAGAGGGGGACGAGTTCATCGTCATCGCGCCCTTCTTCCCCGAGTACCGCATTTTCGTCGAGGGCGCGGGCGCAAAGCTCGTTGTCGTGCCCTCGGACGGGCGGTTCCATCTCGATTTTGAGGCGCTTGAAAGGGCGATCGGGCCGCATACCAAGGGGATCCTTCTCAACTCCCCCAACAACCCGACGGGCGCCGTGATCTCGGAAGAGGAACTCCGCACCCTCACAGCGCTTCTCGAGCAAAAGAGCCTCGAAAAGGGGGAGCCGATCTTCCTCATCGCCGACGAGCCCTATCGCGAACTCACCTACGGCGCGGCGGTGCCCTATCCCATGCGCTTTTATCACGAGACGATCGTCTGTTACTCTTTCTCGAAGTCTCTCTCCCTTGCGGGGGAGCGCATCGGCTACATCGCCGTGAGTCCCTTTGCCTGCCGTGCGGGGGAGATCGCCGCGGCGGTCGCGGGAGCGGGCAGAAAGCTCGGCTACGTCTGTGCGCCCGCCCTCTTCCAGCGCGTCTGCGCGGCGAGCCTCGGGAAGGTGAGCGACGTCGGGGAGTACCGCAAAAACCGCGATCTTTTGTATGACGCACTCACTTCTTACGGCTATGAGTGCGTGCCGCCCGAGGGCGCGTTTTATCTCTTTGTCAAGGCGCTCGAAGAGGACGCCGTCGCCTTTTCGGAGCGTGCGAAAAAGCACGAGCTTCTCCTCGTCCCGTCCGACAGTTTCGGCGTCAAAGGGTATGTGCGCATTTCCTATTGCGTCTCCCGTTCCGTGATCGAAAAGAGTCTCCCCGCCTTTTTGGCGTTGTATCGGGAGTATCGGTAATTTCGCCCGCCCCTTGCCCACCCCTTGAGGGGAGCAGTCACGCGCCCTCGTACCCTGTTCCCTTGGCTCCCCTTGTAGGGGAGCTGTCACCGCAGGTGACTGAGGGGTTTTATCGCCGAGTTTTTCAAAACCCTATCCCCCGCTGCGCGGGTACTTCCCCTAAGAGGGGAAGCAAGGGGGCACCCTCGGCTCCCCTTGTGGGGGAGCTGTCACCGCAGGTGACTGAGGGGTTCGTCATAACCGACGCATTCCGTATAGAAATTTCAAACCTCCGCATATTGAAAGTATACGGAGGTTTTTTGTATGAAAGCAACAGGCATTGTGAGAAGGATCGACGAACTCGGACGGGTCGTCATCCCCAAGGAAATAAGGAGAACGCTGCGCATCCGCGAGGGGGATCCGCTGGAGCTCTTTACCGACCGCGACGAGCTCATGCTCAAAAAGTACTCCCCGATCGCCTCGCTCGAGCGGTTCGCGGAGGGCACGGCAAAGTCTTTGAGCGAGCAGAGCGGATATCTCGCCGCCATTCTCGATACAGACGCCGTCCTCGCCGCGGCGGGCACGGGCAAGCGGGCGCTTTTCGGGAAGACGGTCACCGAAAAAGTGACGCAGATCCTCGACGCGCGGCAGAGTTACCTTGCCAATAAGGCGGAGGGCGGAGAGGTGTTCCCCATCGCCGAGGGAAGCGACTATCAGGCGACGGCGGAGGTGATCGTTCCCATCATCACCGGGGGAGATTGCCTCGGCGCGGTCGTCCTTCTCAGTTCGGAGGAGGGGGCGACGCTTGAGTCCAACGCCGTCAAACTCGCCCGCCTCACGGCCGACATCATCGCCAACCAGTTCGAATAAGCGGGGTGACACCCCCTCAGTCACGCAAGGGCAGGGCGGCGTCATCCTGAGCGTAGCGAAGGATCCCGAAGAGCGGAGTCCGAACTTTCATCGTCGGGATTCTTCGGGCTACGCCCTCAGAATGACGCGGGGGGGCGGAGCGACGAGGAAAGGCCTACCCCCTCCGGGGGGAGGCTCCGCCGCAGGCGGTGGTGGGGGGGAAGCGGGCGCCGAGCCCCCTACATAATGAAGCATGCGAATTTCCTGAAAAACGCGGCGGTGATCTCGCTGGGAGCGTTTGCGGCGAAGGCGATCGGCGCCGTCTACCGCATCTCCCTCACGGGCATGCTCGGCAGCTATGGGACGGGGCTGTACCAGATGGCGTACCCCCTCTTTGTGCTGCTTCTCACCTTCTCCTCGTCGGGGATCCCGTCCGCGCTTGCCCGCATGATCGCACGGGACAGGGCGCGGGGCGTCGGGGAGAGTGCCATCTTCGGCGCGCTCCGCCTCTTTGCCCTGCTCGGCGCCGTCGGGTCTCTCCTGATGTGCGCCCTCTCCCCTCTCATGAGCGCGGTACAGGGGGAGCACGATCTCATGCGCTGCTATCTTGCCCTTGCGCCGTCCGTCTTTCTCGTCGCCCTCATCGCGGCGCTGCGGGGATATTTTCAGGGCAGGGGGGAGATGTCTCCCACGGCATTTTCGGAGATCGTGGAACAGCTCGTCAAGGCGGCGGCGGGGCTCTTCCTCTCCCGCCTTGCAAATTCTCCCGCCGAAGCGGCACAGTGCGCCCTCTTTGCGGTGACCCTCTCCGAACTTTTTGCCCTGTTTTATCTCGCGATGCGCTTCCGCGGCACGAGGAGAGCGAGCCTGCTCCTGCGGGAGCGCTCTTCCTTCTCCGTTTTATGGGCGGCGCTCCCCGTAATGGCGGCGGCGGCCCTTTTGCCCCTTTCGCGCATGGCGGACAGCGTCGTCGTGGTGCGGCTGCTTTCCCGCGTCTCCCCGCGCGCAGTCTCCCTGTACGGGCTCCTGTCGGGCGCGGCGGCGTCCCTTTCTGCGCTCCCCGCGACCCTCTGCTGCGGCATCGTCGCGGCGACGGTACCCGCCGTCTCGCAGAGCGTCTCGGGCGGGGATGAAGAGGGGGGAAGGCACAGGGCGATGTATGCGCTCTCCCTCACCCTGCTCCTCTCCGTACCTCTCTCCGCGGCGCTTGCTCTTTTTGCCCGTCCCGTCGTTTCGCTCCTCTATCCCGCCCTCTCGGCGGGGGACAGAGGTACGCTCGTCACCCTCTTGCGATTGCTTGCACTCTCCTCCGCCTTTCTCGCGGGCGCGGACACCCTCTCGGCGTCCCTCACGGGCATGGGCAGGGCAAGAGGCGCCGCACTCTCCATGGGGATCGCCGTGTCCGTGAAATTATGCCTGCAAGTTCTTCTGATCGGGCGGCTCGGCATCATGGGAGCGGCGATCGCCGAGAGCGTATGCTTTCCGGTTGCTTTTTTTCTCGATCTGATGTATACTGTAAGAAAAAAGAAGGGGAAACAGTATGATCACGGTGATCGGGTCGGGAATCAAAGAGGGCGAGCTCACCCTGTCGGCGCTCAAAGCGCTCAGGGAAGCGGACGAAGTGCTCGTGCGCACGGGAGGGATCGCGTGCGTCAGGAGTTTGAGAAGCGAAACGATCCCGTTTGAAACGCTTGATTTTCTCTATGAAAAGAGCAGAAATTACGATACGCTCGCAAAAAAGCTCGCCGCGGAAGTGAAGCGGCGGGGCAAAGAGAAGAATGTCTGTTACGTCGTGGACGGGAGCGCGGGCGAGGACGCCTGTGCACAGATCCTTCTCAGAAGCCGCGGCGTGACCCTTCTCGACGGCAGATCCAAGGCGAGCGCTTTTGCCGCGCTTGCGTCCGTCGGGGGGGATTTTACGGCGGTCTCCGCCTTCTCCGTCGGAAGCAGCGATCTTGCGCTTCCCCTCGTCGTCTATGACCTCACCGAAGACAACATCGGGGACGTCAAACTCTGCCTTGCGGAGCGGTACGGCGACGAAACGCCCGTGTTCCTTATCAAAGACGGGAAGGCGAAAAAGATGCCGCTCTTTGAGATCGACAGGGAAAAGGTGGCACCCATGACCGGGATCGTCCTTCCGAAACAGCCCCTTTTGACCAAGAAGCGGTTCGGTTTCGAGGACGTTGTCGCGATCCTGAAACGGCTCCGCGCCCCCGACGGCTGTCCGTGGGACAGAGTGCAGACGCATGAGAGCATCCGCATCAACGCCATCGAAGAGGCCTATGAGCTCGTCGACGCGATCGACCAAAGGGACCCCGACCGCATGTGCGAGGAAGCGGGCGACGTCTTGATGCAGTCCCTCTTCCATACCCTGATCGAGGAAGAAAAGGGGGATTTCACGGTCGCGGATATGCTGACCGGGCTGTGCACAAAGCTCATCACCCGCCATACCCATGTGTTCGGCGAGGACAGGGCGGCGACGGCGGACGGCGCGCTCTCCGTCTGGGAGAAGAACAAGATGACCGAAAAGCACCAGCATACCTATTCCGACGCGGTAAACGATGTTCCCGCCTGTTTTCCCGCGCTTCTCCGCGCCCAAAAGATTGCAAAGCGGACGGAAAAGGGGGGCTGGGACGCGGCGACCTTCGAAAATTTCGAAAAGAAATTCCGCGAGGAGTACCATGAGCTCAAAGAGGCGGTGAAGGAAGGGGACGGTGCCCATATCGCGGAAGAGCTCGGCGATGTGCTCTTCTGCACGGTGGAGCTCGGCAGAGCGGCGGGCGCCGACTGCGAGATGGCGCTCCTCGATACCGTGAAGAAGATGCAGGCGCGCTTTACCGCCTACGAGCGGCTCGTGCTTGCGGACGGAAAGGACATGAACGCCCTTTCTCCCGAAGAAAAAGACGAATACTATCGGCGGGCAAAAGATGATACGCGCGCTTGACATCGCGGGCATGGTATGCCCGAACAACGTCTTTCTGGCACCCATGGCGGGATATACGAACGAGCCCTTCCGCAGGATGTGCGCCTCTCTCGGCGCGGGGCTCACTTTCACCGAAATGGTGAGCGCGAAGGGTCTGCACTACGGCAACGAGGAGACGAAACTTCTGCTCTATCATGGAGATCCGACACACCCCCTTGCTTCCCCTCTCAGGGGAAGTACCCGCGCAGTCCCGCCCCTTGCTTCCCCTCTTAGGGGAAGTACCCGCGCAGCGGGGGATAGGGTTTTTGAAAACCCCTCAGTCACCTGCGGTGACAGCTCCCCTACAGGGGAGCCAAGAATAGCGCGTCATTCTGAGCGTAGCGAAGAATCCCGAGGAACGGAGTGCGCTCCTTGCCCTCCCCCTGCGTCAGGG
>CANPYD010000070.1 GCA_947587775.1 uncultured Clostridia bacterium | reverse complement strand
GGCGGCGGCTCGCGCTGTTGGGGCTGCGCTCCATTTCCAATATGGTAGACATCACGAACTATGTGCTCTTGGAGCTGGGGCAGCCCATGCACGCCTTCGATAAGAGATTTTTGAGCGGCGGGGAGATCGTCGTGCGCCGCGCCGCGGAGGGAGAAAAGATCGTCACCCTCGACGAAAAGGAGTTCACCCTTCACCCCGAAAATCTGCTCATCTGCGACGGGGAACGCCCCGTTGCGCTCGCGGGGATCATGGGCGGGCTCAACAGCGAGATCCGTCCCGACACGACCGAGGTGTTCTTCGAGGCGGCGCGCTTCGCCCGCGACAATGTGAGAAAGACTTCCCGCGCCCTCGGACAGCGTTCGGATTCCTCGGCGAGGTTCGAAAAGGGAGTGGACATGCAGACGCCCGAAGTCGCCATGCAGCGCGCCCTGCACCTCACCGAAGAGCTCGGCTGCGGCACTCCGACGACCTATCATATCGACGTCATTGCGGGGGACAAAGACGGGAAAGCACCCGGGAAAAAGACGCTTTCCGCGGCATATGCCGACATCGATTCGCTCCTCGGGATCCATGTCCCCAAAGAGGAAGTCAACGCTATTTTGGAGCGCTTGGAGTTTGAGGTCTCGGACATGGGTGCCTCATTTTCCGTCACGGTGCCGCTGTATCGCGAAGACGTGGACGGTGTGCCCGACCTTGCCGAGGAAGTCATCCGCATGTACGGGTATGAACATCTCACGCCCACGTTCTTAAAGAACGCCACCGTCACGCGCGGCGGACTCACCCCCGCGCAGAAGACCGAACTCAAATTCAAGCGTGTGTTACAGCACGAGGGATACATGGAAGCGTGCAATTATTCCTTCTATTCCCCGAAAGATCTCGATCTTCTCCGCCTTCCCGCGGACGCTCCCGAGCGCAACGCCGTCAAAATTCTGAACCCGATCAGCGAAGAGCTCTCCGTCATGCGGACGATCTTGCTTCCGAGCATGCTGCAAAACGTGGTGCGGAACGTCCGCCGCGGCAACGAAAGCGGAATGCTCTTCGAGCTCGCAAACGTATACCATGCCCAAGAACTCCCCCTCAAAGAACTGCCAGAGGAGCGCAAAAAGGCTGTCATCGCCCTTTGGGGCAAGGGCGACTTTTTCGACCTCAAGGGGGCGGTCGAGGCGATCGCCGAAGCGTTTGAGCTTAAACTTTCTTTCGTCCGTACGGATAAGCCGTTTTTGCACCCCGGCGTGTCGGCGGCGGTCGTGATGGGCGAAAAGGAAGTCGGCTTCCTCGGCGAACTGCACCCCGCGATCGCGGCAGAGCTCGCACTCGAGCGTAAAGTCTATGTCGCGGAGCTCGATTATGACGCGATGAAGCGGAAATTCGCGAAGGATCTCGACTATCACAATCCGCCCAAGTTCCCCGACGTCGAGCGCGACCTTGCCGTCGTCGTCGACGAGAGCGTGACCTGCGCGGAGATGACGGAGTGCATCCGCCGCGCCTGCAAAGCCGTGAAAAAGGCGGAACTGTTCGATGTTTACCGCGATAAAAAGCTCGGCGACGGGAAGAAGAGCATGGCGTTCCGCCTGACCTTCGCTGCCGACGCGGGCGCCGAAAAGCCCCTGTCTCCCGAAACGGTGGACGGCTTCTTCAACAAGATCGTCGGCAACCTCAGTCACAATCTCCACGCCGAATTGAGGTAAATTCTCGCTTCTCGGCTCCCCTCTCAGGGGAGCTGTCACGCGCCCTTGGCGTGACTGAGGGGTTTCCTTGCGCCTGCGCTTTCCAAAAACCCTATCCCCCGCTACGCGGGTACTTCCCCTAAGAGGGGAAGCAAGTGGAGGGCTTGCGCCGTGCCACCTTCCCCCCCGAAGGGGGAAGGCTTGGCTCGCGAAAACATAAAAACAACGGCGGCGCAGTTGCGCCGCCGTTTCGCTCACTCTACCGTGATCCTACGAATGGTGCCGTCCGTAAATTCCACCGTGACGACGTTGCCCTCGTACGAGATACTGCCGATCAGGTCGTCCTTCAATTCCGCGCGAATCAGCGCGATCATCTCTTCAACCGTCATGATTTTCCTCCTGTATTTAGTCATTGCTTAAATTATAATGCAGTCAATGACTAAGTGTCAAGCATTTTTTTAAGCAATGCTTAATAATATAGGTGTGGAAGCCAGTTTAGATCAAAAAATCACCGACAACTTGAAATTTGAAATCGAGCATAGCGGTAAGACAAAGGCGGAGATCGCACGGGCGATTGGGATAAAACAATCGTCCGTCTCCCAATATCTTTCGGGAAGGGCGCAGCCGACGCTCGCCAATCTTTCACGGCTCTGCAATTTTATCGGCTGTTCCGCAGACGATATTCTGGAGATCAAGCACGAATCATAAAGCGGCACATGACGTGATTTGGAGCAAAGGGAGACTCTTGGCTCCCCTCTCAGGGGAGCTGTCACGCGCTCTTGCGTGACTGAGGGGTTTCCTTGCGCCCGCGATTTCCAAAAACCCTATCCCCCGCTGCGCGGGTACTTCCCCTAAGAGGGGAAGCAAGTGGATGGCTGCGCGGGTACTTCCCCTAAGAGGGGAAGCAAGTGGTTACGCGTCATCCTGAGCCGATAAGGCTATACGAAGTCCGAAAAGCAATTCCCCGAAGGATCCCGAAAATCCAGTCCGAACTTTCATCCTCGGGATTCTTCGACACGCCGCAAGGACAGCGGCGGCTCAGAATGACGCGGGGGGCGGGGGAGCCGAAGGCAAGGGCTCGCGAAAACATAAAAACAACGGCGGCGCAGTTGCGCCGCCGTTTTATCAACCGTAATCCATCAGACCGCGGGAGCGAGCTGCTTCTTTTTCTTTCCCTTGAGCTGCGTTTCGACCTCGCGGCAGGTCTCCTCGAGCTCTTCTTCCGTCTCGGAGACGTCGATCCCGTCGAGAATGTTCTGCAAATTATATTCCTTATTGAGGTATTTGATGGTTTGATAGCCGATGAGGGCGGTCAGCGTGCCGTTCGCGAGCCCCTGCACGGAGGAATCGACGAGGGTGGAGATAATGCTCCCGAGGATGGGGATCCCCTTCACCGCGTCGCCCATCGTCTTGACGACGGCGTTGCCGATGTTCAGTCCGCCCATGCCCAGCGCGACGAGGGAGTTGCGGATGACGCCGATGAAGATCTTCACGAGTTTGGTATCGGACGGACGGAAGCCGTACAGAAATACAAGATCCTTGATGAGCTGGATATTGACGACAACGATGAGCGCGGCGTCTAATTTTTCGGACTGGGAGATCGCGGAGTACATCCCCGAGCGCACCGAACTCTTGAAGATGATCGACTTTGCCGTCTTCTTTACCGAGCCCTTATAGAGCTCCGTGAGCGCCTCTTTGAGCTTTTCCTCGTCCCCTGTGTTGCGGGCGATCGCGAGTTTCCCCACGACTTCGGAATCGTACCACCCCGCGCCCTCTACGTTCGCCGTGAAGTGGATCATTTTATCGGCAATGTCGTGCCGCACCTTGCGGTTGTGCCGCTGGGCGGAAGCCGCCGTGTTCGCA
The DNA here is from genome assembly GCA_947587775.1 of uncultured Clostridia bacterium. Taxonomy (GTDB): domain Bacteria; phylum Bacillota; class Clostridia; order Christensenellales; family Borkfalkiaceae; genus Gallimonas. Next base: position 2,140 of record CANPYD010000070.1, on the reverse strand, counting down.
TTGACGTTCGTCATAAAGTAGGGTGCACGAAGGATCTTGACAAGCGGCACGATGAAAATAAATATGTAGAGAATGAGGCAGACCGCGCCGACGGCGTAGCCCGCATACTTGTTGACATCATACACGCGGAGTGACACGAGAAGAAGCAGGACGAACAGAAAGACGCCGATGAGGGAAGCGATCAGGCGGATCGCGAACTTCGCCCCCTTGACGTTTTGCTTTTTGACATACTTGCGCTCGTAGTCATAGATCGTCATTTTCTCTCCGCTCTCAACGGGAGCGGCTTTTTTCTTTTTCATAAGGATCTCCTTTTCTATGATGATACACCATTTTTCGCGATTTGTAAAGACTTTTCCGAAAGCGGTTTCTTTTTCGCCGAAATTTTCCATGGGAAGCGGGGGAAGAGCAAAGTTTGCGGAACGCTTGTCTTTTCCGCCGGAATGTGCTAAAATATTCTTATGAAGAAGAAAACGACCGTGTATGAGGATCGGGCGGCGAAAGAGGAAGCGCGGAAGAAGAAGCGGCAGGCGCAGATCGAAAAACATCTCGTCGTCTGCCCGCACTGCGGCGAAAAAGTGCTCGACCATATGACGAAATGCCACAAGTGCGGCGGAAAACTCGTGCCGCGCGGCTATACTCCCATGGACGATAAGAAGATCAAGACAATCCGGGGCATCTTTTGGGGCGTCACGCTCGCCGTCATCGTTGTGACGATCATCGTCGTCATGCTCTACAAATAAATTCTTTTCGCCCGCCTTTCAAAGCGATTCGGCGGATTTTTTGCAGGATATGTGATAAAATTACCCACTCTACGCACAGTAGAGTGGGATTTTTTTGGCGTAGAGAGGGTTTTTTCGGTGTAGAAAAGGGCAAGATAAGGGTAGGACGGCGGGGGAGAGAAATAGGTTGCTTTTTGGGCGCCCGCATTGTATGATGATGGCGACATCAAAAAAAGGGGACAAAACTATGGAAGCTGTTGTGCAATCGCTCTTACGCAAACCGACATATACAAAGGGGGAAGAGATCTTCAACGCCGTCTCGCACATCGTGGGCGGGGTGATCGGCATCGCCATCTGGGCGACGCTCGTCTATCTCACATGGGGGGATCCCCTGAGGCTTGTCGCCGTCTCGGCGTTCGGGTTCGGCGTCGTCGTACTCTATACGATGAGCGCGCTCTATCACTTTTTGCCCAAGAGCAAGGGCAAGAACGTATTCCGTATCTTCGACCACTGCACGATCTTTTTACTGATCGCGGGCACGTATACGCCGTACTGCCTCATCCCGCTCTACGGCACGGTGATGGGATGGACGGTGCTCGCCATCGAGTGGGGCGTTGCGATCTGCGGGATCATCATGAATTCGATCGCGATGAACAATATTGTCGTCAAGTGTTTCTCGATGGTGTTTTACGTCGTGGGCGGCTGGCTCGCCATCATATTTTTGCCCATGCTGCTCGGAATCGTCTCTCCCGCCTGCGTCTGGCTGCTTCTCCTCGGGGGCGTTGCGTACACGGCGGGCATCGGATTCTTCGCCTTCGGGCAGAAAGTGCGCTATTTTCATTCGATCTGGCATCTCTTCACGATCGCCGGCACGGTTTTGCAGTTCACAAGCATTTTGCTGATGCTGTAAAGCTCCCCCGACGTGGGGCAATAGTTCTCAATTACGTCATCCTGAGCTCCGCCGAAGGATCACCGCAGTATAATAAGGTGATGGTTCGACTACGCTACTTCGCGCCAAGGGCGGCGCTTGTGCCGCGCTTAGTGCAATAGAATGCGCGCGGGGCACCATGACGTGATTTGGAACGCCTTCAGGGTGACCAGAATAACACCCTTTCAGTCACCTTGCGGTGACAGCGTCTCATGCGGGTAGAGACCCGCGTAACATTGCGCCCGAGATGTCTCGACAAGCTACTTCGCACTTCGTGCTCGTGCCGCCCTTGGTGCACAAAAAGATATGCGGGCGGGGCGGTCAGCATTTGCCCGAGCATATGGGCAAATGCCAAGAAAATTTTGCGCCAAAGATGATCAACCTTTGGCAGAATGCAAAATTTTCCCCTCGAGGGGGCCAAGGAAACCCCCACCTGACGCGCTTTGCGCGCCACCCGCCCCCTTAAAAAGGGGGCAGGTCTTTCGGCTCCACT
>CANPYD010000069.1 GCA_947587775.1 uncultured Clostridia bacterium | reverse complement strand
ATGAGCCCGGTGCAATACCGAACTCATTCACAATTCATCTAATTAAATTTTTGTCCAACTTTTGGGGTTCACTTCAAATCCCGACGGGCCGTTGGTTATTTTGTCAGCCGTTCGACGGCTTTTTCGTAAATTTCAAGGAGCAATTTCACCCGCTCGAGAGAAATATATTCGTCGGCTTGGTGAATGACTGCTTCGTCGCCCTTCATTTCCGGGCCGAAGGCGACGCCGTTTTCGAGCGCCCTTGCATACGTCCCGCCGCCGATCGCAATGGGTTCCGCTGTTTCGCCGGTGCACTCCTCATAGACGGAGAGAAGCGTCCGGACGAGCTCGCTGTTCTTATCGTGAAAGAGCGGGGGCTGGTGATGCACCGTTTCGTACTTCACGCCGAGCTGTGAGAGCTTTTCGTGAATAAGGTCTGCGGACATGGTAGCGGGATAACGGATATCGCAGACGATCTGAAGCTCGCCCTTCCGATACTTGATGAGGTTGGGAGAGAGGGTGAGATGCCCCGTTTCGTCCTGCAACTTCTTGAGCCCGTATCTGTCGTCGAAAAGATCTGTAATGATCGTTCTGATCGTCTCGTTCCGTACCGCAAAGTATTCGAGCATGGGGCGTATGGCGTTGACGCCGAGCTCAGGCGTCGAACCGTGGGCGCTCTTGCCGTGCGAAACGATCTTTTTGCCCCTGATCTCGAGCCCGCAGGCGCGGATGCGCTTTGTGCCGAGGGAGCGGGGGGTCGCCTCGCAGGTATCGCAGACCATGTTTGCGCCCGAACCGCCTTCGAGGAAGAAGAAGGGTGCGCTCGTAAGGGGATAATGGAGCCTTACCTGCATGATTCCCTTTTCCGCATAGATGACGGGAAAGTCCGCATCGGGCGAAATTCCCGTCTTGGGAAGCTCCGCGACGCGTTGATAATATTCAATACAGCCCCAGCCGTTCTCCTCATTGCAGCCGACGATGAACCGGATCTGTTTCGAGGGAACAAAGCCCTTGTCTTTGAGGGATTTCAGTGCATAGAGTACGCAGATCGCGGGACCCTTGTCGTCCATGGCGCCGCGACCCCAGATCTTTCCGTCCTGAACGATCCCGCCGAAGGGATCCTTCGTCCAGCCGTCCCCCGCGGGAACGACGTCGAGATGGCAGAGGATCGCAAAGGGTTCGCCTTGGCCGAAGATGACCTCTCCGACATAGCCGTCATAGTTATGCGTTTCGAAACCGAGTTCTTCCGCGAGAGTAAGAAAGTGATTGAGACAATCGTAGGCGCCTTTTCCGAAGGGCATTTTTGCCGTATGTTGTGCAGTGGATGAATCGAAGCGGATGCTCTCGCAGATTTTTTCAACCGCTTCGTTGAAGTAGTGTGGCATAAATTTCTCCCGTATGGAATTGTACAAACCGAAGGGTATTGTATCATACAATCGGGCAATTGTCAAGACTTTCGTGAGAGAACCGAAAAAAATACAAAATTTTTACCTGAAGGTTTTGCATTGTCGTAAAATTTATGTTACAATGAACATAAGTGGCGGAAAATGCCGCCGAAAGGGGCGCAATGAAAAAAGAAATCGTATTTCCCGATATTCTCTCACAGCGGTCGCTCGTCGTAAGGATCGCAAAGTGCATCGTGTTTTGCTCGCTCGCGCTCATCGGGATCATCGTCATCGTGAACAGCTGGGACGAGAGCTATGCGGGATTTCCCGCATGGTATTTTGTACTGCCGTCCGTCGTCATTCTGCTTGCGGAGAACGCCGTCAAGATCTGGGCGATCAAAAAATATACGCACAGGATCTTTTTCTACGCGCTCGATATCTTCCTGCTCCTCGTCATCACGATCGTGACGAACGGGATGCTGATCTCGACCTTCTACATCATCATCCTTTCCGAATTTTACATCCGTCAGGAGTCCCTCTCGGGGAATCTCGCGATGGGGGTCTCGAGCATCGTCATTTTCCTCATCACGCTCATCGTTTCGAACTTTCTCCGCGGCGATACCTTCAACGTCCTCACCGTGGTTGCCAGCGCCTTCAACGACCTCATCATTCTCGCCCTGCATTTCCTCATCGTGAATTTTACCATTCAGATCTACCGCAAGGACAAGGAGATCGCGGAGACGATGAACGAGCTCAGTGAGAGGAACAAGGAGCTCCAGCGGCTGAACGAGGAGCATAAGGCGCTCGCCGTGCTCGAAGAGCGCCAGCGGATCGCAAAGGACATCCACGATACGGCGGGGCACTCCATCACGACCGTCATCATGCAGACGGAAGCGGCGCGGCTCGTCGTCGATACCGATCCCGAGGACGCAAAGCGGAAGATCACCGCGGCGAATTTACAGGCGAAGCATGCGCTCGACGAACTCCGCGAGTCCGTTCACCTGCTCTCGGGCGCACGCGAGAACATGACGCTCAAAGAGAGCCTTCTGTCCATCGCGCAGGAATCCACGGAGGGCACGGGGATCGCCGTACGCACGTCCGTGGACGATGTCGTCCTCTGCGACGCCAAGCGCAGATTTATCTGCAATACCTTAAAAGAGGGCATTTCCAACGGTCTGAGGCACGGGGGCGCGACCGCGTTCCTGTTCGAGCTCAGAAAAGAGGAGGGACGGGTGAGCTTTCTCCTTTCGGACAACGGCTGCGGGATGGATCTCGCCGACCTCAAAGAGGGGTTCGGGCTCTCGGGCATGCATACCCGCGCGAAGGCGCTCGGCGGCGAAGTCTGGTTCGAAGCGGAGAAGGGAGAAGGATTTGAGATCCATATGACGCTTCCCTTGGATGAAGCGGAAGGAGAAAAGCGATGATAAAAGTTTTACTGGCGGATGATCAGGCGATCCTTGCGGACGGGATCCGCAGCGTTTTGTCTTCGAGCGGGGAGATCGAGGTCGTCGGCATTGCGTCCGACGGGGCGGAGGCGGTCGAACTTGCGGAGCGGGAACGGCCGGACGTCATTCTCATGGACATCCGTATGCCCGGCATGAACGGCGTCATTGCTACGCAGGAGATCAAGCGCAGATTTCCTGAGATGAAGGTCGTCGTCCTCACGACGTTTGACGACAGCGAATATATCCTGAGCGCGATCGAGGGCGGCGCGAGCGGGTATCTTTTGAAGGATACCTCTGCGGCTGCGCTCATCGACGCCATCAAAAACGCTCATGCGGGGGATACCATCCTTCCCGCCAAGATCGCAAAGCGCATTGCCGATGCCGCGCGCATGGTGACGAGCGACAGGGAATATAAATTAAAGCGGAAATTCGGGCTTTCCGACCGCGAAGTGGAGATCGCGCTTATGATCTGCGAGGGATTCACGAACAAACAGATCGCGTCTGCACTGAAACTTTCGGACGGCACGGCGCGGAACTATATCTCGGCCATCTACGAGAAACTCGGCGTCGCTTCCCGCTCGGAGGCGGCGGAAGTCATGAAGCAGGCGATCAACTGAGAGAGATTCGCCCTTGCTACCCTTTCAGGGGAAGTCACCGAACTGCCACCCTCGCTGCCCCTTTCAGGGGAAGTGGCCCGCAGGGCCGAAGGGGTTTCCCAACAACGCGATAGGATAAAACCCCTCAGTCACCTGCGGTGACAGCTCCCCTACAAGGGGAGCCAAGGAGGGCGTCTGCGGTGACAGCTCCCCTACAAGGGGAGCCAAGGGTGGCGTCTGCGGTGACAGCTCCCCTACAAGGGGAGCCAAGGGTGGCGTCTGCGGTGACAGCTCCAGCACAAGGCACGCCCTTCGGGTGCCCTCAAGAGGGCGCCGAGAGACGGGGCGTTTCGCGAAACATGCCCCCTCCCGAGGAGGGGGGTAGGGGGGTGGGCAATGATTCTGATTACGTTACCCTGAGCCGCCGCTGTCCTTGCGGCGTGCCGAAGGGGCTCCGCAGTATAACAAAGACCCGACGAACTCCGTCGGGTCTTTGAAATTTCGCACATATTATACCGTTTCGAGGTTAATGAGCGAGGAATTTCCGCTCTTGCCGTTGGGCGTGCCCCCCGTGATGACGATGACGTCGCCCTTTTCGACGAGCCCGCTCTCGAGCGCCGCCCGCTTCGCAAAGTGGAAGAGGACATCCACCGAGAAGTATTCCTCCGACAGGACGGGCAACACGCCCCAGCTCAAAGCGAGCTTGCGGTAGCTCTTTTCGTCCGTCGTCATACCGATGATATCGATCATGGGGCGGAATCTCGAAACCATCTTCGCTGTGCCGCCCGTACGGGTGCAGACGACGATCGCCTTCGCCCTCACATCGTGTGCCAAAAGACATGCGGAGTGGGAGAGCGCGTCCGAAAGATTCTTGATGAGATACCGTCTGTCCTCCACGCGCTGGATATAATCGATCTTGCTCTCCGCCTGCACTGCGATCTTTGCCATCGCCGCCACCGATTGCACGGGGTACTCGCCCGCGGCGGTCTCGCCCGAGAGCATGATCGCGCTCGACCCGTCATATACGGCATTGGCGACGTCGGAGATCTCCGCACGGGTGGGGCGGGGATTGTGGATCATGGATTCGAGCATTTCCGTCGCCGTAATGCAGCGTTTGCCCGCAATGCGGCATGCCGTGATGATGTATTTCTGGATATTGGGGAGCTCCTCATAGGGGATCTCCACACCCATGTCGCCGCGGCCGATCATGATCCCGTCGGAGACTTTCAGGATCTCTTCGAGATTGTTGACCCCCGCGCGGTTTTCGATCTTTGCGATGAGATCGATGTCGTCCGAGCCGTTCTCATGCAGGAAATTCCGCACATCGAGAATGTCCTGCGCTTTGGAGACGAAGGAGCAGGCGACAAAATCCACTCCCTGCTGAATGCCGAAGAGGAGATCTGCCTTGTCCTGTTCGGAAAGATAGACGAGGTCGAGCTGCTTTTCGGGGAAAAACATGCTCTTGCGGTTGGAGAGTTCGCCGCCGATCACCACCTTACAGATGACGTCGGGCGCCTTGACTTCCGTAACTTCGAACACCATGAGCCCGTTATTGAGAAGGATCTTGTCGCCCGGGTTCATGTCGTTGCAGATATTTTTGTAAGAGACGGAAACCCGCGTCTCGTCCCCCTCGATCTCATCCGCCGTAAAGGTGAATGTATCCCCCTCGTTCAGAAGGACTTTTCCGTCCTTGAAAGTGCGGATGCGGAATTCGGGCCCCTTGGTATCGAGAAGAATGGGCAGCGGAATGTGCTTTTCCGCACGGACTTTTTTGATGATGGCGATCTTCTTCGCGTGCTCTTCATGCGTCCCGTGCGAGAAATTGATCCTCGCAACGTTCATGCCCGCGTCCGCCATCGCGCCGATGATCTCTTCCGTCTCGGAGGCGGGCCCGAGTGTGCATACGATCTTTGTCTTTTTCATGGTAATCCCCCCTATGGATCTGCTGCATTCCATTTTACCATAAATGAAAATATTTTCAAGACTTTTTTTGAAAAAAGTAAGTTGTGTTTTTGCGCGAGGTGTGCTATAATCAAACCGATCCGAGCGGACTACGCGGTCGCGGCATGCCGTGAGCATGATGAGGAAAGTCCGGGCATCGCAGGGCAGGACGCCTGATAACGTCAGGTGGGGGTGACCCCAAGGAAAGTGCAACAGAAATAGACCGCCTCATGACTCTTTTTGGTTTTTCTGCTTTTGGCAGGGCTCCCGAAAAAGATTGCGAAGCAAGATTTTTTGGGAAGAGGAGAAGCAATCGAACGAAGATCGCTCTTTGCGTGAGCACAGAGCGGAAAGTGAGATTTGCTTCGACGAGGTAAGGATGGAAAGGCGAGGTAAGAGCTCACCGACGGGACGGTAACGCCCCGTGCCATGTAAACCCCGTCCGATGCAAG
>CANPYD010000068.1 GCA_947587775.1 uncultured Clostridia bacterium | reverse complement strand
GACGGCCAGAACGCCCGCCTTGCCGCACGGCTCACGGGCTGGAAGATCGACGTCAAGAGCGAGAGCGCGGCGCAAAAGCTCGACCTCGGCGAATATACAGATCACGGGACGGAGGAATAAATGCCGAAAGAGCGCAAAATTCCCATGCGCACCTGCATCGCATGCAGAGAGGAGAAACCCAAGCGCGACATGCTCCGCATCGTGAAAAGCGCGGCGGGAGAGATCACGCTCGATTTCTCGGGCAAACTTTCGGGGCGCGGCGCGTACATCTGCAACAGCGCCGATTGCGTCAAGCGGCTCAGGAAGTACCGCCTTCTCAACAAGGCGTTTTCCGCGGAAGTGCCCGAGGAAGTGTATCTCGGCATCGAGGAGGCGTTCGGTGCGAAGTAAGGCCGCAAGTTATCTTGGATTCGCCCGCAGGGCGGGGAAGCTCACCCTTGGTGTCAACGCCGCGGCGACGGTAAAAAAATGCTTTCTTCTCGTTGCGGATCCCGCTGTCGGGGTCAATTCGCGAAAGGAGATCGAAAAACAGAAATCGAGACTCGGCTGCCGTCTTCTCTTCCTCGAAGATTTGGGGGAAGCGGTCGGAAAGCCGGGCTGCATGCTTGCCGCTGTGCGCGACGAAAATCTTGCGGCGGCGATTATCGGGGAAATCGGAGAATAGGACAGGAAGGTATTTGAATGGCTTACGAGAATATTGAAAAACTCAATCTTCTGATCACGGATAAAGATACGGTGGCTCTGCAAAAGGCGATCGCCGCAAACGAGAAGCAGCTCTCCGAGCTCATGAAGAAGCTCGCCGAGCTCGAGGCGGCGGTCGCAAAGAAGCGTGCCGAGGAAGAGGTGCGCCTGCGCGAAGAGGAGGAGAGCCGCTTAAGAGCGGAAGAAGAGGCGCGCGCCGCCGAAGAGGCGGAGCGTCAGCGGCTCGAAGCGGAGAAGGCGCGCGAGCCCGAACCCGTTCCCGCCGCAGAGCCCGCGCCCGAACCCGAGCCCGCGCCCGTCGTAGCGGAAAAGGCGGCTGAGCCCGAACCCGAACCCGCTCCCGCTCCGGCGCCCGTGCCCGCACCCGAAAAGAACTCGGAGACGCGGACGGCACCGAAGGCTCCCGCACCCGCACAATCGGCACCACGTACGACCTTCCGTCCCGAGACGAAAGCGCCGCAGGGGAGACCTACCTATACGCCTCCCGCAGGGCAGTCCCGTCCGCAACAGAACCGCGGTCCCTACCCGCCCCGTCCGCAGGGGGGGGCGCCCCGCCCGCAGGGCATGGGCGCAAGGCCGCCGATGGGACGTCCCGCAGGGGCAAGACCCGTCGCGCCGCCTCCTCCCGCACCTGTCCAGCGCAAGGAGTCACCCAAAAAGTTTGAAAAGACCTTTGTCGAGCGCCGTCCCGTCAACAAGCGCGCACTCCAGCGCCAGCAGGGGGCGAGCATCGGCGATTTCGACGAGGAGAAGAGCGGCTACCGCAAGGCACGGTTCCAGAAGAAGGGCGTAAAGCGGGAGCGCGAGACGGTCAAGATCGATCATGCCGTCGTCACGACGAAGGAGATCCCCATCAAAGTGCTCTCCGAAAAGCTCGGCATCTCCGCGGTTGAGATCGTCAAAAAACTCTTCCGCGAGGGCGTCACGAAGACGGTGAACGAGTCCATCGATTACGACAACGCGGCGTTTATCGCGCTCGAACTCGGGATCGATCTCGAATATAAGCCCGAAAAGACGGCAGAGGAGACCTTGATCGAGGTACACGGCGAAGGGGACGACGCCAACGCGGTTCCCCGCCCGCCCGTCGTCACCGTCATGGGGCATGTCGACCATGGCAAGACCTCCCTTCTCGACAAGATCAGGAGCACCAACGTCACGGAAGGGGAAGCGGGCGGCATTACGCAGAGCATCGGCGCCTATACCGTCGATCTCGGCGAAAACAGACGCATCACATTTATCGATACCCCCGGGCATGCGGCGTTCACCGCCATGCGTGCGAGAGGGGCGAAGGTCACGGATATCGTCGTCCTCGTTGTGGCGGCGGACGATGGGATCATGCCGCAGACGGTCGAGGCGATCGACCATGCGAAGGCGGCGGATGTGCCCATCATCGTGGCGATGAATAAGATGGATAAGCCTCATGTCGATCCCGACAAGGTGAAGCAGGGGCTCATGAAATACGACCTCGTTCCCGAGGAATGGGGCGGCGACGTCATGATCGTCCCCGTCTCCGCAAAGACGGGCGAGGGGATCGACGCATTGCTCGAAAGCATCCTTCTCGAAGCGGAAATGCTCGAACTCAAAGCAGATCCCGCACGGAAGGCGAAGGGCGTCGTCATCGAGGCGAAACTCGACAAGGGCAAGGGTCCCATGGCGAGCGTCCTCATCCAGAACGGCACCCTCCGCACGGGCGACAATCTCATTTCCGGTATGACGATGGGACGCGTCCGCGCGATGTTCGACGACAAGGGCAAGCAGGTCAAGGAAGCGGGTCCCTCCGAGGCGGTCTCCGTGCTTGGGCTCGAGGACGTCCCCGGCGCGGGCGATACGATCTTCGCCGTCGAACAGTCCCTGATGAAGAAGGTACAGGAAGAGCGCAAGAACAAGGAGCGCGAATCCATGATCCGCGAGATGAAAAAGACCAGCCTCGACGACCTGTTCAAAGACGTCTCCGAGGGAACCCTCAAGACGCTCAACGTCATCGTCAAGGGCGACGTGCAGGGCTCGGTGGAAGCGGTCAGGAGCTCGCTCGAAAAACTCTCGAATGAGGAAGTCCGCGTCAAAGTCATCCACGCGGCGGCGGGCGCGATCACCGAAAGCGATATCATGCTTGCGGACAGCGCAAACGCTGTCGTCATCGGCTTCAACGTCCGTCCCGACAGCAAAAGCAAGACGCTTGCCGAGCGTACGCACGTCGACGTCAGGCAATACCGCATCATCTACGAGCTTCTCGACGACATGGAAGCCGCCCTTCACGGCATGCTTTCCCCCAAATACAAGGAAGTCTATATGGGGAAGGCGGAAGTCAAGGAGACCTTCCAGATCACGGGCGTCGGTACGGTCGCGGGGTGCCTCGTCGAAGAGGGCAAGCTCGTCCGCGGCGGAAAACTGCGGATCTACCGCGACAATATCATGATCGTCGAGGGCAACGTCAAGACGTTGAAGCACTATAAGGACGAAGTCAAGGAAATGTCTGCGGGCATGGAATGCGGCTGCGCGATCGACGGCTTCAACGAGATCAGGGTCGGCGACTTTATCGAATGCTATGTCATCGAGGAGATCAAGCAATGACGAAGCGGACAGACAGACTCAACAGTGAGTTTCAGAAGGAGATCGCGGCGATCCTCTCGGGAACCCTCAAAGACAAAGAGCCGGAGCTGAAAGGCATCATTTCCGTGACGGAAGCGGACGTCGCGCCCGACCTCAAGACCGCAAAGATCTACATCAGCGTCTATGCCGACGCGGCGCAGAAGGAGCGGAGCCTTGCGATCGTCAGGGAGAATGCGGGGTTCGTTCGCAAGGAGCTTGCAAAAGTCATGCGCATGCGCACCGTGCCCCTTCTCACGTTCATCGAGGACGGGAGCATGGAGTACGGCTCCAAAATGGACGAGCTCTTTGCAAAACTTCATAAGGATGAATCATGAATACGATCGCTCAAATCGCAGAGTCTATCAAAACACTTAAGAGCGCGGTCATCTTCACGCATGTGCGTCCGGACGGCGATACCGTCGGGAGTGCCCTTGCGCTGGGCCGCGCTCTCGGCATACTCGGTATTTCCTGCCAAGTGGCGAATGAGGGGGATCTGCCCGAGAAGTTTTCCTGTCTTGACGGCGCCGATAAGATCACCCGCACGCCCGCCGATGCCGACGGCCTCATCTGCGTGGACGTGAGCGACACGGGAAGGCTCGGAGAACTGAAGGATTTCTACTTTCGCGCGGCGCGGAAGCGTCCGACGTTCAATATCGACCATCACGTCTCGAACACGCGCTATGCGAAATACAACCATGTGCACCCCTGCGCGAGCAACTGCGAAAATATCGCCGCGCTCATCGATGCGCTCGGCGTAAAATTCGACAAGACGATCTGCGCCTGCCTTCTTGCAGGGCTCGTGACCGATTCGGGCTCCTTCTCGCACGACGACGTGACGGGCGATACTCTCCGCCTCGCCGCCCGCTGTATGGACGGCGGTGCGAACATCGAGCGCATCACCTATGAACTTCAGAACAAGCGCTCCAAGGCGCGCGCACAGCTCTATGCCGCCGTTGCCTCGAAGGTGCGCTATTTCTTGGACGATAAACTCGCCGTCGCAATCATTCCCGCGGATATGTTGGAACACTACGGCTTGAAAGCGGATGCGACAGAGGGGATCGTCGATTTTGCACGCTCGGTCGACGTCGTCGAGGTGAGCGTGTGCCTTCTCGAAGTCAGGCACGGGCAGTATCAGGTCTCTTTCCGCTCCAAGACGGCGGACGTCAACGCAATCGCGCGCGTGTTCGGCGGCGGCGGGCACGTCCGCGCTGCGGGCTGTATGCTGTTCGGTGAAGCGGAAGAAGTGATCGACAGGCTCCGCTTCACGGTGTCGCAATATCTGGATCTATGACGGGATTTTTGAATATCTACAAGCGGGAGGGGATCTCTTCCGCATATTGTGTGAACCGCGCCAAGCGGCTCACGAAGAGCCCCTGCGGGCATTTGGGCACCCTCGATCCCCTTGCGGAGGGGGTGCTTCCTGTCGGCGTCGGCAATGCCGCGCGCCTTTTCGACTACTTTTTGGGCAAGGAAAAGACCTATCTCGCCCGCTTCCGCTTCGGGTGGACGACGGAGACGCTCGACCGCGAATCCGAACCTACGTTTGCGGGCATGGTACCGTCAAAATCCGCCGTCGAGGCGATCCTTCCCCAATTTACGGGGGAAATATCCCAGCGCCCGCCCCGCTTTTCCGCCATCTCGGTGGACGGAAAGAGGAGTTACGAGCTTGCCCGCAAGGGGAAAGAGATTGAGCTTCCCGCGCGGAAGGTCAGGATCCTTTCCCTCGCGCTCACAGAGCAGACGGCGGAAGACGAGTTCGAGTTTGAAATTGTCTGCGGGAGCGGCACCTACATCCGCTCCCTTGCGCGGGACATGGGGGAAACACTTGGAACGGGCGCGTATATGACGAAGCTCATCCGCACGGCGAGCGGGATTTTTACGAAGGAGCACGCCGTCCCCCTCGACGATCTCACGGCGGAGAACGTCGGGGATTATCTGATCCCCACGGAGAGCGTTTTGCCCTTTGAATGCATGGAAGTGGGGGACGAGAGGTTCTTCCACGGCGTCCATGTCCCCGTCGACTGCGCGGACGGCGTCTATAAATTATACCGCGGCGGGCAGTTTTACGGCACGGGCATTGTGGAGGCAGGGCTCCTCCGCCCCGACAAAAAGTTATGTTGATTTATACATGTCCCCTCCCGAGCGACTCCATCGCATGCCCCCTCCCGAGCGACTCCACCGCATGCCCCCTCCCGAGCGGTTCAACTACATGCCCCCTCCAATGGAGGGGGGTAGGGGGGTGGGCAGCGGCCGAATCCCCTCAAACGAAGTACTCACTCCTTTTGGGCGGCTTCGACGGACTCCATCTCGGCCACCGCGCGCTCCTTTCCGAGGCGAAAAAGGGGGATCTTCCCATTCTGCTCACGACGATATTCGGCGGAAAGGGGAACATCCTCTTCACCCGCGATGAGCGGCGGGAGATCTTTGCAAAGGCGGGCGTGGACGCTCTCTGTGAGATCGATCTCGATGAAACGCTCCGCGCGACGTCCGCCGGGGAGTTTCTCGAAG
>CANPYD010000067.1 GCA_947587775.1 uncultured Clostridia bacterium | reverse complement strand
GAAGCGATGTTCGGAGTGACCCGATTGATGCACAGGGAAGGTTCGCTCGTTCATTTCTTTTCGATGCCCCGCGAGATCCCCCCCCACCACCGCCTGCGGCGGAGCCTCCCCCCAAAGGGGGTAGGCCTTTCGCGGGGCGAGCAAAGAAATGAACGAAATTTTCCCAATTACTGCGCGAAGCAAAACCACGCTTTTGCGGCAGCGCACTCAATTTGCCGAACCCCTTCGGCTTCATGTCCTGTGAAACAGAACAGGGACGGCCGAATCGTAATTACAAGGCAAAAATCTTAACCCCTCGTGCGATTTATTTGTGAGCGCGCGCCGATAAGGCGCAAGCTCAAAAGAAATCGAGCGAAACGAAATTACATATGGTAAAATCTCTTACGGCGATCGGAGTGGCGGCGGTGTTGCTTTTCGGGCTGGCCGTCTTCGAATGGTACTTTGTGGACAAAGAGTTCTCCGATTTCGGGACGGAACTTGAAAGCCTCTACGAGAAAACGGACGCGAAAAACGCGAGCGTGGAAGACGCCCGCGTCGTGCAAAATCGATGGGAAGACAGAAAAGAGAGGCTCCATGTCTGGATACCCCATAACGATATCACGCGGATCGACGAGTACATGGCGGAGTCCGTGCGGCTCATCGGAGAGGGAAATTACGCCCTCGCGCTCCCCAAACTCGAGATCCTCATCCATCTTTCGGGATGTCTCCCGGGGACGTACAAACCCGCGCTCGAAAACATTCTGTAAGCGTTCAGGAGCGCAGCATCAGCCTGATGATCTCCTCGTCCGTGCCGCGCATCCCCTCGCGGGCGACGTCGCTCACATTGTCGATGGTGTTCTCCACGCCGCTTTCGAGGATCCCGTCGCCGCCGTAGAACTGGCTGCCGCTGCGGTACATTTCAAAGCCTAAAAGCCCCGCATCCACCGCGGAAGCGATCTTGGCGGCACAGCTCGATTTTGCGCCATCGCAGATGATCCCGGACGCGATCGCAAGCGCGTTGACGACGGTATGCGCGATCTCGTCATACCCGCCGCCGTGAAGATAGCAGACGCCCGCGCCCGCGCCGACCCCCGCGCTCACCGCGCCGCAGTAGGCGGAGAGCCGTCCGATGCCGTCTTTGAGGCGGATCGTCACGAGGTCGGAGAGCGCAACCGCACGGATGAGCTTCTCGCGCGGGACATTCAGCTCCCTTGCATACACCGCAACGGGCACGCTTGCCGTGATCCCCTGGTTTCCGCTCCCCGAGACGATGACGACGGGAAGCGGACAGCCGTTCATCCTCGCGTCCGAACCCGCCGCCGCGTACGCCTTGGCGCGGTTGTGCACGCTCTCGCCGTATGCGGAGAGGAGCACTCTGCCGATGTGCGCTCCGTAATCTCCCGCAAGCCCCTCCTTTGCGATGGCCAAATTATATTCGATCTGCCGCCCGATGAGCGGCTCGATTTTTTGGATTTCAACTCCGTCCGCAAAGCGCACGATGTCGGCAACGGTGAGCTTCCTGCCGCAGGCGTGTTCCCTGCACAGCTTCCCGCATTTCACCCGTTTTCCGTCTTTTTCGACCGCCACAACGTTGGTGTGCTTTCCCTCGATCCGCACAAACGCCGACCCTTCCGCCGAAAAGACCCGCACACCGATGTCGAAAACGCACTTCCCCGCCGCCCTGCCGACGGTGATCGGGACGGTATACAGATAGTCTTTGATCTTCGCCCTGTCCTCATCGGTGAGCGATGAGAGGACGTCGAGCTCCTGCGCTGCGTCCCCCGCGACGATCCCCGCCGCGACTGCCGCCGCAACCCCTTTGAGCCCGCCCGTACCGGGAACGATGACGCTCTTGACGTTTTTGAGGATATTCCCGCTGACGGAGATCTCGGCGCGCAGGGGGATCTCCCCCAGCGTCTGCCGTGCGAGCGCCGCAGCGTAGGCGACGGCGACGGGCTCCGTACAGCCCGTCGCGGGCAGGAGCTCTTCGCCGAGGATGTTCAGATAGTCGTCGAAATGATCCATATGGTCACATTCCCAAATTTTCTCTTGCCGTTGCAAGCATCAGTTTGATGCGGTTTTCCTGGTTGACTTTGGTTGCCGAAGGGTCGTAATCCACGGGGACGATGTTCTCGTTCTTGTAAAGCTCTTTGAGGACGCGGATCGCCCCCTTGCCGGCGATATGGTTGGGCAGGCACCCGAACGGCTGGGCGCAGACGATGTTGTCCGTCCCCGTCTCGGCGAGCGCCGCCATCTCGGCGGGAATGAGCCAGCCCTCCCCCATCTTGACCCCTTGGTTGATGACCTTATCCGCACATCTGCGCAGATGTTCGAAATCGTGCAGGGGCTCGTAGACGCCGTGTTTCTTCGTGAGGGCGATGATCTTCTTTTGCCTGCCGTAGAGATAATGATAGACGTATCTAAAAACGATCGCAGATTTCTTGTTTTTGCCGTACAGCTTGGCGTCGTTGACGTTGTTGATGACGCAATAGAGGATAAAATCCATCAGGGCGGGCACGACGGGCTCGCAGTCCTCTTGCAGAAGGAAATCCTCGAGATGGGAATTCCCGAGCGGGGAATATTTCACGTAGATCTCCCCCACGATGCCGACTTTCACCTTCTTCCGCCGCGTGACGGGCACCGCCGCGAAGGTTTCCAAAATGAAATTCACATAGCGCTTGAGCTTCTTGTACTTTCCGCCGTCGAGCGCTTTTTTGATCTCCTCCACGCACTTGACGCGTGCCTTTGCGCTGTCCCCGTCGTTGTTTTCATACGGCTTTGTCTGGTTGAAACAGCTCATGATGAGATCGCCGTAGAAGATCGAATACCCGAGACGGAGCAAAAAGCCTAAATTGAGTTCCAGCCCGTTCCCCTTTTCGAGTCCCGAAAAGTTCAGAGAGAGCACGGGGACATTCGGAAACTCCGCTTTGAGCGCCTTGCGGATGAGCGGGACATAGTTGCTCGCCCTGCACCCGCCGCCCGACTGCGTGATGAGCACTGCCGTCTTGTCGGGATCGTATTTGCCGCTTTTCAGGGCGTCGAGATATTGCCCGATGACGCACAGCGCGGGGAAACAGGTGTCGTTATGCACGTGTTTGAGCCCTTCGTCGATGACCTCGCGCCCCTCGTTATGCAAAACGTCGACATGGTACCCCTCCCGCCGCATGACGTGGATCAAAAGATCGAAATGCCACGGGAGCATGTCCGGCACGAGGATGGTGTACGTCTCCTTCATCCCGGGAGTGAAACGGGGATAATTGTCGGTGAAATCGACGGTATCGGGGGACTGCGTTTGAGGGCGGACCCCCTCCCCTACCCCTCCCCCTGACGCAGGGGGAGGGCAAGAAGTATACCCCTTCCCCGACGCAGGGGGAGGGCAAGAATGCGTTCTCATGATTCCCTCCTTTGCTGTTCCTCGATCGCCGCAAGCATGGAGCGGAGACGGATCTTCACAACGCCGAGTCCCGTGATCTCGTCGATCTTGATCTGCGTATAGAGCTTGCCGCTCTTTTCGAGGATGGCGCGCACTTCGTCCGTCGTGATCGCGTCGATGCCGCAGCCGAAGGAGACGAGCTGGACGAGATTGACGTTCTGATGCCTCGTCGCGAACTCCGCCGCCCGGTACAGCCTCGCATGGTACGTCCACTGGTTGAGCACGTTGACTTTGACAAGATTGCCTTCCTCAAAGACGGCGTCCTCGGAGAGCACCGCAAGATCGAGCGAGCCGAGCAATTTGTTGATGCCGTGATTGATCTCGGGGTCGACATGGTAGGGTCTGCCCGCGAGGATCACGACCTGTTTGCCGTCCCTCTCCGCATTCGCGAGGATCTTTTTCCCCTCGTTTACCACATCCCGGTGGAAGGCGGCGAGGCGGGCGAGCCCTTCGCGCAGTCCCTTTTTGATGAGGGATGCGGGAAGACGGTATCTTTGAAGGGCCTTGCCGAGCGCTTTCACCGCCGTTTTCTCGTCATTGAGATCGAGATAGGGCATGATGAAGTTCTCGGCGTTCAGCCGCTCGTTGTTTGCCTTCAAGAGCTCGGGATAATAGGCGACGACGGGGCAGTTGTAATGGTTCACGCTGTCGTGCTCGTCTAAATTATAGCTCTCGCAGGGATAAAAGATGAAATCGACGCCGCTGTCGAGAAGGCTTTCGATGTGCCCGTGCATGAGCTTGGCGGGATAGCATGCGGTGTCGCTCGCGACGGTATGCTGTCCCTTGAAATAGAGCTCCCTCGAACTCTTTTCGGAGAGGACGACTTCGAACCCGCACGTCTCGAAAAAGCCGACCCACAGGGGAAGCTGTTCAAACATGACGAGCTGGACGGGAAGCCCCACCTTCGCGCGGGGATGTTCGGTATGGGAAGGAAGGGAGAGGAGCTTTTGGTATTTGTAGGCATAGATGTCGGGCACGTCCTTTTTGACTTTGAGTCCCGCGCCGCGCTCGCACTTGTTGCCGGAGATATATCTTCTTCCGTCCGAGAAGGTAAGGATATTGACGTTGCAATGGGAGGTGCACCCGCCGCAGTTGACGGAGCGGGAAGCGTATGTAAAGCCCGCAAGCTCCGCTTCGGTGAGAAGGTCGGAGATGAGCTTCTCCCGCGGCGTATTCTCTTTTGCATAGAGCGCCGCGCCGAACGCGCCCATGAGCCCCGCGATCGCGGGACGGACGACTTCCTTCCCCGTCTCCTTTTCGAAGGAACGCAGCACCGCGTCATTGAGGAAGGTTCCCCCCTGCACGACGATGTGACTGCCGAGCTCTTCGGGCGTCCGCGCGCGGATGACCTTATAAATTGCATTTTTTACAATGGATGAGGAGAGCCCCGCCGAGATGTCCTCGACGCTCGCCCCCTCCTTCTGCGCCTGCTTCACGGAGCTATTCATGAACACCGTGCAGCGCGAGCCGAGCTCCACGGGGCGCTTTGCAAAGAGCCCGAGCCGCGAGAACTCCTCGATCTCCATCCCCATCGCCTTGGCGAAGGTCTGGATGAAGGAACCGCAGCCCGAGGAACACGCCTCGTTGAGCATAATGGAGTCAATGGCGCGGTTTTTCACCTTGAAACACTTGATGTCCTGCCCGCCGATGTCGATGATGAAATCCACATCGGGGTTGAAATGGAGCGCCGCCTTGAAATGCGCCATCGTCTCGACGATGCCGTAATCAATCTTGAGCGCCGCTTTCATCATGTCCTCGCCGTACCCCGTCACGCACGCGCCGCGGATGACGATCTTGTCCTTGGTAAGGGAATAGAGTCCGCGCAGTTGATTTACGACGATGTCGAGCGGCTGCCCGTTGTTGGACTGGTAGTGCGACCACAGGATCTCGTTTTCGGGCGTGATGAGCATGAGTTTCGTCGTCGTCGAGCCCGAGTCGATGCCGAGGTACGCTTCCCCCTCGTAACTGTGGATATCCCTGAACGGGAGATCGCTCTTCGAGTGACGGCGGATAAATTCGTTGTATTCTTCCTTGGACGAAAAGAGGGGCTGTCCCACCGCGATATTCGCCCCGTCGCCCGAGGCGGAAAGGCGGGCTTCGATCGTTTCGAGCGTCTCTTCCTTGACGCTCTTTGCGTACATGGCTGCCCCGATCGACATGAAACAGGGAGCATTGTCGGGGAATACCGCATGTTCATCGTCGAGCCCGAGCGTCTCTTTGAACGCCTTGCGGAGCCCTTTCAGGAAGTAGAGCGGGCCGCCTAAAAAGAGGACTTTCCCCTTGATCCTGCGCCCCTGCGCAAGGCCCGAGACGGTCTGATCGACGACGGCGCGGAAGATCGAGGCGGCGATATCGCTCTTCTTCGCCCCTTGGTTGAGAAGGGGCTGGATGTCCGACTTCGCAAACACGCCGCAGCGGGAAGCGATGGGATAGACCCGTTCCG
>CANPYD010000066.1 GCA_947587775.1 uncultured Clostridia bacterium | reverse complement strand
AGGTCATCAAGGAACATCCCGTGCTCCTCAACCGTGCGCCCACGCTGCACAGACTCTCCATTCAGGCGTTTGAGCCCGTCCTCATCGAGGGCAGGGCGATCAAGATCTCCCCGCTCGTCTGCGGCCCCTTCAATGCGGACTTCGACGGCGACCAGATGGCTGTCCACCTTCCCCTCAGCATCGAGGCGCAGGCGGAAGCGAGATTTTTGATGCTCTCCGCAAACAACATTCTGAAACTTGCGGACGGCAAGTCGGTCATGAGCCCCACGCAGGATATGATCATCGGCGCGTACTACCTCACCATTCTCCGCAGGGAGGAGGGGAAGAAGTACGACTCCTACTGCCGCCCCGACGAAAACGGCGAGGAATACGTTCCGCCCGTCTATGCCTCCTTCGACGAGGCGCTCATGAGCTACCAGCTCAAAGATATCCATTGTCAGGATGAAATTTATGTCCGCCGCACGGTGGAACTCCCCGCAGGGAAATTCGACGATCTCGAACTCCCTTACGAAAAAATATTCGACAGCGGCATCGTTCCCAACAACGCGATCCGCGGCAGAGCGGTCGTCCTCCGCGACGGAAAGACGGGCAAACTCACCGTGACGGGCGTCATCAAGACGACGGTCGGCAGGATCATCTATAATGAAAACATGCCGCAGGATCTCGACTTCGTCAAGCGCAACGCGCCCGAGGACTATCTGAAACTCGAGCTTTCCACCGAATTTATCGGAAACGCAAGGGCGATCGGCAAAAAGCACCTCTCGCGCATCGTCGAGGCGTGCTTCAAGACGGGCTACGCGCCCAAGGCGTCCGCCGTGCTCGACGCGATCAAGGAACGCGGCTATAAGTACTCGACGCTCGCCGCTTTGACGACTTCCGTCTTCGATATGAAGATCCCCGAAGAGAAGGAACCCATCGTCGAAGAGGCGGAAAAGCAGGTCGCGCTCATCTCCAAGAAGTACGCAAGGGGACTTTTGCGCGAGGACGAGCGGTACCATGCGGTCATCGACGTATGGGACGACGCGACGGATAAGGTCGCCGCGATCCTCAAAGATCAGGGCGCGAAAGACAAGTTCAACCCCATCTGGATGATGGCGGATTCGGGCGCCCGCGGCTCGATCGACCAGATCAAGCAGCTCTCGGGTATGCGTGGACTCATGGTGAACCCGCAAGGGAAGAAGATCGAAGTCCCCGTCAAGAGCTGTTTCCGCAACGGGCTCTCCGTTCTCGAATATTTCATCTCCTCGCACGGCGGCCGCAAAGGTCTCGCGGATACCGCGCTCAAAACGGCGGACTCGGGCTATCTTACCCGCCGTCTCGTGGATGTCTCGCAGGACGTCATCGTACGGGAGGAGGATTGCTCCCTCGGCAAGAAGCCGCGCGGCACGCTGGTGAAGGCGATCACGGGCGGCAACGGCGAACTCATCGAGAGCCTTGAAGACAGGCTCACGGGTAGATTCGTTGCGGAGGACATCGTCGACGAAAACGGCGAAGTCATCGTCCCCTGCAACGAGATGGTTACGGAAAACACGGCAAAGAGGATCGCCGCGATCCCGAGATATGCGGAAAACGGCGTTTCCATCCGCTCCATCTTCACCTGCAATACCCGCTTCGGCGTCTGCGCCAAGTGCTACGGCAAAGATATGGCGACGACTCTTCCCATCAAGGTGGGCGAGGCGGTCGGCGTCATCGCGGCGCAGTCCATCGGCGAACCCGGCACCCAGCTCACCATGCGTACCTTCCATACGGGCGGTATCGCGGCAACGGGGGACATCACCCAAGGTCTTCCCCGTGTCGAAGAGCTCTTCGAGGCGAGAAAGCCGAAGGGCGTCGCAACGATCTGCGAATTCACGGGTACGGTCACGGTCGACGATACCGACAATCTGAAGCACGTCATCATCAATGACGAGAGCACGGGCGAAAAGCTCAAGGATTACGAACTTCCCTTCAACGCCGAACTCATGGTAAAAACGGGCGACAAGGTGGAACCCGGCGTCCAGCTCAATACCGGTTCGGTGAACCCGCAGGATATCATCAGGGTCAAGGGCGTCAAGGGCGTGCAGGAATATGTCCTCGAACAGGTCCAGTCCGTCTACCGCTCACAGGGCGTCGATATCAACGATAAGCACGTCGAGATCATCGTCCGCCAGATGCTCCGCAAGGTACGGATCGAGAACGCCGGCACCACGGAAATGCTCCCCGGACAGCTCGTCGATATGTTCACGTTCGAAGAACAGAACGAGAAGACGATCATGGCGGGCGGGATCCCCGCAACCGCAAAGAGAGTGCTCCTCGGGATCACCAAGGCGGCCTTGGCGACGGACAGCTTCCTCTCCGCGGCGTCCTTCCAGGAGACGTCGAGAGTCTTGACCGAGGCTGCGATCTGCACCAAGCGCGATCCGCTCATCGGGCTCAAGGAGAACGTCATCATCGGCAAGCTCATTCCCGCGGGCACGGGGCTGAGAGATTATAAGAACGTCTCCGTCTCCGCTACGGGCGGCTACCGCGACCTCATGGACGAAACGGCGGTCACTTCAGACGAAACCTGACACATTATATTATAAGGATCAATCCCTCTCTCCGGAGAGGGATTTTTTCGTTGCCTCTCAAGGGGTGCATGCCCCCTCCCAAGGAGGGGGGTAGGGGGGTGGGCAATGATTCCCAATTCGTCATCCTGAGCTTGTCGAAGGATCACCGCATTATAACAAGGTGATGGTTCGACTACGCTCACCATGACGATTTAGAACGACACCCCCTCAGTCGCGCAAGGGCGCGCGACAGCTCCCCCTCAGGGGGGAGCCAAGGGGTTTACCTTCCCCCTCAAAAAAATTTTCCGAAAAATTTTTATTTTTTTCCAACAAATCGGCAAACTCGTACGTTGTATGGGTGTAAATCAAATTTCGGAGGAAATCAAAATGAAAAAAATCATCACTACCATTCTTGCAGGAACCTTGGCACTTTCGGTCGGTGCGGTCGCAGCAGGTTGCGACTTCGGCGGCAGCAGCGCAGACAACAAGAACCCGTCCGGCGGAACGGTAACGACCGAATCCGTTTACGGCTTGGGTGCCGTCACCACGGCGAAACTCCTCATGGAATCGGGCGTGGAGGCGAAACCGCTCGCGGCGACTGTCGAGCTTCCCGCATCTGACGAAACGACGGAGCCCGCAACTCCCGAAACGACGGAGCCCACAACTCCCGATCCTTCACAGGGCGAAACGGCTCCCGAGACTTCGACGGATCCTTCGCAGGGCGAAGCAGCTCCCGATACGACGCCCGAGACGCAGCCCGACTATCAGCTCCCCGAGAGCAGCGATCCTGCGGTCGACAAGGCACAGGGGGAAGCCGAGCAGTTCAACAAGTACTACAACATGCTCGAAGGCTTCCTTGAAAAGGACGCGACGAGCAGCGTCGTCAGCAAAAACGATGCGACGGATCCCGCGCTCAGCGGCTACGAACTCAAGCTCGTTGTGACGGGCAGGAACGAGCTCGGCGAGGCAAACGTCCATACCATGTACTACACCGAGAAGGAAGTTGCGCATCCCGACAGCTACGATCACGACGATGACGACGACGATGACGACGAGGTCGAAGTGAAATCGGCTTATCAGCTCGAGGGCGTCCTCGCGATGGGCACGGATGCGGAAGGCAACCCGGTCTACTATTACATGAGCGGCATGCGCACGGAAGAGAGCGAGCAGGACGGCAGAGAGAGCGAGACGAAGAGCGAGCTCACCATCCGCGCTTCCGCAACCAAGGGCGATACGAAGAATTACGTTCTGATGCGCCATGAGATGGAATCCGAAGAGGAGGGCGCCGAGAGCGAGGCGGAGACCGAATACACCTACAGCGTCTATCAAGGCGGCAGGCTCGTCGAATCCACTTCCGTAAGCCTCGAAACGGAGAACGCAGAGGCGGAGTATGAAGTCGAATACACCAAGAACGGCGTCAGGAACAGCTACGAGATCGAGCGCGTCGAGAGAGGCGGAAAGGTCTGGATCGAAGTTGAGTACAACATCGGCGGCGAACGCGGCAGGTTTGTGATCGAGCGCGACGCGGACGGCGGCTACACCTACAAATTCTCCCAGAACAAATCCGACGATTTGCACATGAAAGGATACGACGATTAACTTGACAGCGCGCCTTCGCAGTGATAAAATAATATGAAATGACCGCGGAGGCGCAGGGGTGTCACTCGACGAACAACTGATAAAACTTGCGGGCGGAGACATGACCGCATTTGATGGGCTCTACGAAGCGACGAAGGGGACGGTGTATTACATCGCCCTCTCCGTCCTCCGCGAGAGGTCACTCGCCGAGGACGCCATGCAGAGCTGTTACCTCAAAGTCATCCGCTACGCCTCCCGCTACCGTGCGGGCACCAACGCAAACGCATGGATCTGCAAGATCGCAAAGCACGAGGCGATCGACTTAAAACGCAAACGCGCCAGAGAACATTCCGTCGACATGGGGGAGAGCGAACATCTCTTCCCGTCCTACGAGGCGGACGGCTACGGCAATCTCATCGATCTCGCCCGCCGCACACTCAAAGAGGCGGAATTCGCCGTCGTGATGCTCGTCGCCGAGGGCTATAAGCGGCGGGAGATCGCGCACATGCTCTCTCTTCCCATTCCAACCGTGACATGGCGGTACAACAACGCCGTCAAAAAGCTGAAAAAGGCCTTAGGGCAATGAGGACGATATCTTGAAAGAAGACGAGATCATCAAAACGCTCCGCGAAGAAGCGCAGCAACATATCCCGGACGTCAGAGAGAGGGTGATCGCCGAAGCTGCCCGTAAGGCGGAGCCGCAGGGCGAAGTGCTCGCGGTGAGCCGCAAAAAGCGGGTCGGGCTCATGGCCCTGCTCGGGGGTGCAGTCTGCATCCTGCTCGCCGTGATCCTTCTGCTCCTCCTGCTCCCCGCACCGGGGGGCGGCGGACCCGCCGGTTCCTTTAAGATCGTGATCAGCGTCGAGCCGAATTCCGCGGAAGTCAAAACGCTTGCGGCCCCGCTTTCCTGCAATGTGCCGCTTGCGGCTTCGGATACGGCGGAACCCTCCGTCTCGGGCGGAAAGACCGATACAGCGCCCGGTGCGGAATTCACGCTCGAAAACGGAAAAGTTTCCTCTACCCGTGCGCTCAACCGCTATGCCGCCGTGCTCATGAAGGACGTCAACTTCACGGGAGACACTGCGGAAGAGGCCTGCCTGCGCTTTACCGAGCTCGCCGACGGGAAGCAGCTCATCGGTGCGGGCGGCGTCCGTCTCAGGATCGAGGGCGGCGACCCCGCCACGTTGGACGGCGTGCGCGGCGCACTCTCCCAAAGATATACGCAGTACTCCTTCTCCGATATGGACGACGCTTCCTTTGACGCCCTCTTTGCGGGCTATGACGAGGGCGAGATGGGGGAATTCGAGGATTGGCTCGAACGGGAGTTCGAAGGGCGGCGGAGCGGCTTCGAAGAGGAAGTCCGCACGCTGATCGAGAGCGGCGATTATCCTACCGATCTCGAAACGCTCGACAAGGAGACCTTCAACCGCAAATATCAGTGTTTGGGCGAAGATCTCATCTTCGAGGACGGAGACGAGACGCGCAGGGAGCTCCTTGAAGAGTACGAAGAGCTCTGTTCGAAGTGGCAGCGTTCGCCCGAACGGGTTCTGGATGAGCTGTTCGAGGAATTCATGGACGAGATCGAGGACGTCTACGAGGACATCTACGCCCCCGACGACGATGACGGCCGTAAGCACATCGGCGACGATGATGACGACGAGGACGACGATGATGATGACGAGGACGACGATGATGATGATGACGATGACGACGATCGTGACGACGATTAAAAAGACCCCGCGGGGTCTTTTTTCATGCTCCTCTCGGCTCCCCTTGTAGGGGAGCTGTCGCGCTGTCCTTGCGCGACTGAGGGGTTTTGGCTCCCCTTGTAGGGGAGCTGTCACCGC
>CANPYD010000065.1 GCA_947587775.1 uncultured Clostridia bacterium | reverse complement strand
CATTCTGCCAAAGGTTGATAATCTTTGGCGCAAAATTTTCTTGGCATTTGCCCATATGCTCGGGCAAATGCTGACCGCCCCGCCCGCACTTCTATTGTGCACCAAGGGCGGCACGAGCACGAAGTGCGAAGTAGCTTGTCGAGACATCTCGGGCGCGAAGTTACGCGGGGTGCTACCCGCGTGAGACGCTGTCACCGTAGGTGACTGAGGGGTTTCCTGACGCCGAGTTTGCGAAAACCCTATCCCCCGCTGCGCGGGTACTTCCCCTAAGAGGGGAAGCAAGGGGGCTACCCTCAGAACTGCGCATAGGTTCGCAGACATGGGTGGGGGGAAAGCGGCGAAGACGCTGAAAAACGGTATCACATATGATCGTATCAACGCAAAAATGGTTGGAGCCTGAGCTCATGGACGTCGTGCGTCTGTTCGAGGGCGCGGAATCGCTCGAGATCGGGCACTGCGCCGATTGCTGCGGCGCGGCGTTTCAAAATACCTTCCGCTTGGGCGGACGGGACTTTTTCTATACCGACGAGGACGTCTCCCGCACGCCTCTGGAACAGAAGAGCCTCATCAAACGCTATGCAAAGCTCTCCCTCTACAAACTTCTCTCGGGATACTACGGCAAGAGCCTGCCGTGGGGGTCGCTCACGGGGATCCGTCCCACGCGGCTTGCATATCAGCAGATGGAAAAGACGGGGGAGTTTGTGCCGCTCTTTCAAAAACTTCTCGTCTCCGAAGAAAACACTGCGCTCGTCGGCAGAGTGATCGAAGGCCAGAAGGGGATCTACGTCCGGGAAGAGGGCAACGTCGACCTCTTCGTCTCGCTCCCGTTCTGCCCTACAAAGTGCGTGTATTGCTCCTTCATCACCGCGCCGATCGCACGGACGCGGCAATACATGCCCGCCTATCTCGACGCGCTCGAAAGGGAGCTCTCTGCCGCAAAGCCGCTCATCAAAAATCTTCGCTCGGTCTATGTGGGCGGGGGGACGCCGTTCGCAATCGAGGCAGAGGAGCTTGAAAGGGTCTTGAAGGCGATCTCTCCCCTGCGCGAAAACGGCTGCGAGTTTACGGTGGAAGCGGGGCGGCCCGATACTTTTACGGCCGAAAAACTCGACATATGTAAGAAATATGGCGTGACGCGCATCTGCATTAACGCGCAGAGCTTTTCGGACAGGACGCTTGCCGCGATCGGCCGAAAGCACTCGGCGCAGGACGTCCTCTCCGCCTTTGAAGCGGCGGCGCCCTACGGGTTTGACGTGAACTGCGACCTCATCGCGGGGCTCACGGGAGAGAGCTTCGAAGAATTCAAAAACAGCGTCGATACCGCCATTTCCCTCTCCCCCGAAAATATCACCGTCCATACGCTCTGCCTCAAAAAGGGGGCGAAGCTCAAAGAGGAACGGCTCGGGCCAAATGAGGGAAGCGGGAAGCCCGCCCTCGACGTTCTTCCCGACGGGCTCTTGGCCGACATGATCGCCTATTCCCGCGAAAAACTCACGGCGGCGGGATACGAGCCCTACTATTTGTACCGCCAAAAATACATGGCGGGCGCGCATGAGAACGTCGGCTGGACGAAACCGGGCAAGGCGTGCGTCTACAACGTGGACGTGATGGAGGAGATCTGCGATAATCTCGCCGTCGGAGCGAACGCGATCACCAAAAAGCTCTTTTTGAAGGAGGAGCGCATCGAGCGTTGCGGCTCCCCAAAGGACATCCCGACATACCTTCAAAAGGTGGAGAAACTCATCGAAGAAAAGAACGAATTGTTCGGATAAAAATCCGCTCCGCGCAAAAACGCGGGGCGGTTCGTTTTAACGGGATCAAGAATTTTTAATACCGAGAATATAATCCGCAGAAAGATCGAGCTCGATACAGAGACGGGCAAACGTGTCCAGACGGGGCAACTTTTTCGTCGTCGTATACTGTGTGACCATTTCGGGGGAAACACCGATTTTTTTCGCGATCTCCACCGTCGTAAGTCCGCTTGCTTTCAGTTCTGCGCGCAGTCTTTCTTTGATCATTTCCATCATTTTTTCACCTGTTTTCTTCAAAAATATAACTAATGGTTAGAAAATACTTGACTTCTAACCGTAGGTTAGATATAATAAAGGTGAATCACAGGGACTGAGGAGGAAAAATGATGAAAAAGATACGGACAGTGGTTTTGATGGCGGTCATTGCGGTTTTCGGTATCGCGATGTTTGCCGCATGCGGCAGCAGCAAGGAGGGTGTTTATAAGTTTTATTCCCTGACGCAGGAAAAGAACGGGTTAAAGACGGAATATTTCGTGGGAGACGAAATCGAGGCGAATACGAAACTCACCGAAGATTTTGCAAAAATCGAATTGACCGAGGGCGGTACATGCGTCGTTACATTGTACGGTAAAACCAACACGGGCACATGGGTGCTGAATCAAGAGGACTCGGATAAAATCGATATTACGGTGAATGGGATAACAGTCTCGGTGATTTGCAACGGAAAGACGATGGAGTTCACAAACGAAGGCGCGACCCTCATTCTCAAAAAATAAAGCGACAGAGGACACGCGGAAAATTCTTCGAGAAAAATCGGCGGGGCGGCTAAAATCCTTTGACTTATTCTCCGAAATATGGTATCCTATGTTTGACGTACGCGAGGAATTGCGCTCTCCACGCTATTCTTGGCGTAACGCAACACATTCCATAGGAGGATAAACGCAAATGGAAAAGCAAGAAATCATCGCAAAGTATGCCCAGCACGAGGGGGACACGGGTTCGCCCGAAGTTCAGATCGCGCTCCTCACCGAACGCATCAACCACCTCAACGAGCACCTCAAGATCCACAAGCAGGACAATCACTCCCGCCGCGGGCTCTTGAAGATGGTCGGTAAGCGCCGCGGGCTCTTGGACTACCTCAAAGCGAAGGATATCGAGCGTTACAGAGCGATTGTCGAACAGCTCGGACTTCGTAAATAACGAACAGAAAGGGCGGGTTTTTTGCCGCCTTTTTTTTCGCATTTCGCTCGATTTCTTTTGGGCTCGCGCCTTGTCGGCGCGAGCGCAAAACAAATACGAGCGAGGGGTTAAGACTTCTGCCTTGTAGTACGATTCTGCCGTCCCGTTTCTGTTTCACACGACATTAAGGTTCCCGTAGGGTACCAAATGGGGGCGTGCAGCGGCGGGAGACCCGCCTCGCACCGTGATTGGGAATGAAGGGGGACTCTCTGAACATGCCCCCTCCTGAGGAGGGGGGGTAGGGGAGTGGGCAATGGTTCCAAAATACGTCATCCTGAGCTCCGTCGAAGGATCACCGCATTCTAATCACGTCATCCTGAGCTTCGTCGAAGGATCACCGCATTATAAATAAGGTGATGGTTCGACTATGCTACTTCGCGCCAAGGGCGGCGCTTGTGCCGCGCTTAGTGCAATAGAATGCGCGCGGGGCACCATGACGTAATCGGGAACGCCCTCAGGGTAACCGGAACGACACCCCCTTAGTCGCGCAAGGGCGCGCGACAGCTCAGGCGGAAAAGGCTCCAAAAATAGAATGGTCGCCTTTTCCCGCCATCCCTAAGGAAGGACCCCTCAAGGGGGCGCCAAGGGGATTCCGGGGCGCCAACAAAGCATCAAACAAGAAAATCGCTCCCGTGGTCACGGGATCACGGGGCAAAGAAATCAAGGAGTTAAGGAGAAAGAGAAACAATGACACCAAACTACAAAGAATTCAAGCTGTCGGTCGGCGGCAGAGAAGTCACCGTAGAGACGGGCAAGTATGCGGAGCAGACGAACGGCCACTGCGTTGTCCGCTGTGGCGAGACTGCCGTCATGGTCAACGTCTGCATGTCGCCCACTCCCCGCGACGGGATCGACTTCTTCCCTCTTCAGGTGGATTATGAAGAGAAGATGTACGCGGTCGGCAAGATCCCGGGCGGATTCAAGCGCAGAGAGGGCAGAGCGTCCGATAAGGCGATCCTTACTGCCCGCCTCATCGACAGACCCCTGCGTCCGCTCTTCCCGAAGGGGCTTTATAACGACGTCGTCGTCACGGCGACCGCCCTTTCCGTCGAACCCGACGTTGCGCCCGAGCCCCTCGCCATGATCGGCTCCTCCATCGCGCTCGCCATTTCCGACATTCCGTGGGCGGGCCCGACGGGTTCCGTCGTCGTGGGACTCGTTGACGGCCAGTACGTCATCAATCCCGACGCCGCCCAGCGCGAGAAGAGCACCATCCACCTCAACCTTGCGGGCACCAAGGATGCCATTCTCATGATCGAAGCGGGCGCGAACGAGGTCACGAACGACGAGATGGTCGACGCCATCATGTTCGGACAAGCCGAGATCTCCAAGATCTGCCTTCAGATCGAGAATGAGATCGTTCCCGCCGTCGGCAAGGCAAAGAAGGAGATCGAGCTCTACCACATTCCCGAAGAGATCGACGCGGCCGTCCGCGCATACGCGAGCGAG
Source organism: uncultured Clostridia bacterium (assembly GCA_947587775.1). Lineage (GTDB taxonomy): Bacteria > Bacillota > Clostridia > Christensenellales > Borkfalkiaceae > Gallimonas. The sequence goes on along the minus strand of CANPYD010000065.1, from coordinate 1,542 downwards.
AAGCTCGACTGGGCGCTCGACACCTTCGACCGTCAGGAGAGACAAGCGCGTCAGGATCAGGTCGGCGCGGAAGTTTTGGAACACTTCAAGGATATCTATCCCGACAACACCCGCGAGATCAACGATTCCATCTATTATCTGACGAAGGAAAAGGTCCGCGCAAAGATCTTCGACAAGGGCATCCGCCCCGACGGCAGAGGGCTCAAGGACATCCGTCCCATCTGGTGCGAGAGGAGCGTCCTGCCCCGTGCGCACGGCTCGGCGGTGTTCACCCGCGGCCAGACGCAGACCCTCACGACCTGTACGCTCGATATGCTCGCCGCGGCGCAGAAGCTCGAAGGCCTCGACGACGAGACAGAGAAGCGCTACATGCACCAATACAACTTCCCCGGCTACTGCACGGGCGAGGCGAAGGCGCTCCGCAGCCCCGGCAGACGCGAGATCGGCCACGGCGCCCTTGCAGAGCGTGCCCTTGAGCCCGTCATTCCTCCCAAAGAAGAGTTCCCGTATGCGATCCGTGTCGTCAACGACATCCTTTCGTCCAACGGTTCGAGCTCGATGGCTTCCGTCTGCGGCTCGACGATGGCGCTCATGGACGCCGGCGTTCCGATCAAGGCTCCTGTTGCGGGCGTCGCGATGGGGCTCATCAAGAATCAGGAGACGGGCGAGTTCCGCGTCATGACGGATATCCAAGGGCTTGAGGACTTCCTCGGCGATATGGACTTCAAGGTCGCAGGCACCACCAAGGGAATTACCGCGATCCAGATGGATATCAAGATCAAGGGCATCTCCGAAGAGATCATGCACACGGCGATCGAACAGGCGAACGAGGGCAGACAGTTTATTTTGAGCAAGATGCTCGAATGTGTGCCCGAAGTTGCACCCGAACTTAGTAAGTATGCGCCCCGCATCATCTTCTTCACGATCGACCCCGAGAAGATCGGCGACGTCGTCGGCAAGCAGGGCAAGGTCATCAATTCGATCATCGCCGAAACGGGTACCAAGATCGACATCGAAGAGGACGGCACCGTCTGTATCGCTTCCTACGGGGACGCAGAGGCGGCGCAGAAGGCAAAGGCGATCATCGAGAGCATCGTCCACGACCCCGAGGTCGGCGATATGTTCATCGGCAGAGTCGTCCGCGTACTCTCCACGATGGGCGCGTTCGTAGAGTTCGCTCCCGGCAAGGACGGCATGATCCACATCTCCAAGCTGTCCGATAAGCGCGTCGAAAAGGTTGAGGACGTCCTGAACATCGGTGATACGGTCAAGGTCAAGATCATCAAGATCGGCGAGAAGGGCATCGACTTCAAACTTCTCGAAAAGCTCAATTAAAAGGTAAATCATATGCCCGCGGCCTTCGCCGCGGGCATTTTTTCTGTGATTTATCCATAACATGCGTTATATAACATATGCTATTTTATACATTTTTGTCGAAGGCCTCCCCCTTTGGGGGGGGGAGGCTCCGCCGCAGGCGGTGGTGGGGGGGATGATATTCACCTTATTCCCTTGGCTCCCCTTGTAGGGGAGCTGTCACGCGCC
>CANPYD010000064.1 GCA_947587775.1 uncultured Clostridia bacterium | reverse complement strand
CGTTGCGAAAGTCGGCGATCCCGCCGAGATCGTCGGTCTCATCGAGAAACCCAAGTCCACCGTCATCACCGGTCTCGAGATGTTCCACAAACAGCTCGACGAAGCTATGGCGGGCGATAACGTCGGTGCCCTTCTCCGCGGCATCGAGCGTACGGGCATCGAGAAAGGGCAGGTCATCGCCAAGCCCGGCACCGTTCCCACCGCTATGAAGTTTGAGGCGCAGGTCTACGTCCTCACCAAGGAAGAGGGCGGCCGCCACACGGCATTCTTCAATCACTATCGTCCCCAGTTCTTCATCAGAACGACGGACGTTACGGGTTCCATCGAGCTCCCTGCGGGCGTTGAGATGGTTATGCCCGGCGACCACGTCACCATCACGGTCGAGCTGATCAAGCCCGTCGCGATCGAAGAGGGTCTCCGTTTCGCTATCCGTGAGGGCGGCAGAACGGTCGGCTCCGGCGCGGTCTCCAAGATTCTCAAGTAAGTTCAAAAAGCACAAGATAAAGAGCACGGCTCGCCCGTGCTTTTTGTCGTATCATCAAAACCGTGGAAATTGACTGAAAAATAGAAAGGGCGCCCCCTGCGCATACTGAGCGCATGGGGTTTCTCAAAAAGACGGCCGGAAGGGTTGCAGGCGCATACCGTACTCTTGCCGCCCATCGCTATTCCACGATTGCGGGGGCGCTCTCTTTCTTTCTCATTCTCTCCATGGTGCCATTTCTGTTCTGGCTCACGCTGCTTTTCGGAAGCGCCGCGCTGGAAGTCCCGCTCGAGAACAGCGGGCTGTTCGATTGGGCGGGGGAGCTTCTCGGGATTTTAAGGGAGAACGCCGCCCATGCGGGGAGCGGGGTGAGCGTCGTGTTCCTTGCGACGACGCTCTGGTCGAGCACGGCGTTTTTTTATCATCTCCGCAGGAGCGGGGAGATGATCTACGCCTATAAACGCGTCAAGCACGGCTGGAAGGTGCGCATCTCCGCAGTCCTTTTGACGTTTGCCGTGCTCGCATTCTTTGCCGCGGCGGGGATTCTGCTCTTTGTGGCGAGCGTCGCTTCCCGCCTGCTCCCGAAGTGGATCTCCTATCCCGCATTTTACGGCCTGCTTCTTGCCTTGGGGTTTTTCGGCGCATGGATGCTCAACGCCTATGTCTGCCCGTACCGCTGCAAGCCTCTCGATACGGCAAGGGGGAGTTTTTACACGTCCGTCCTGTGGCTGCTCGCTTCTGCCGCCTTTTCCGTCTATCTGCACTTCGGGAACAAAGAGCGGCTGTACGGCGCGCTCACCTTCCTTGTCGTGTTCCTGCTGTGGGTGTACTGGATGATGATCTGTTTAGCCGCGGGGATCGTTTACAACCGTGAAAAAATGCGGGGGAAGGAACTCGAACACAAGAAATTATAGCGTATGGGTCGGGATACCCGCATCAAAGGGGGGATCTCCCGCGGAAAACGCAAAAAAACTTACCCATTTACGGAAAAATTTCGAAAAAAATATTTACATTTATTGCGTTTTGGTGTAAAATAGAAAAGGCAGTAATATCATAAATCTATCCAAATACATATCTTAGACGAGGTAACCATGGAAGACGTAAAAAAATCTGACAAGGTCTCTCTCCTTCTCGAGGGGATCTACAAAGGCTTTACGGCGAAACTTGAAGAGGTCCGCCAATCGATCATCAAGGAATTTCAGTTCAGCTCCGCGCAGCAAACCTTTGCCTACGAGGCGTTGACGGATGATCTGAAAAAGGGCGTCGACAGAACCGTTGCCGAGGTTGGCTATCTCGCCCAACAGAACAGCGTGATCTACGATTCCGCTGCGCAGGAACGCAGCAACATGAGCGATTCCCTTCTCAAAGAACTCAAAGAGCATGAGGAGCGTCTCATCGCCGTCATGGAAACGCGCATTTCGAGCCTCGAATCTGCGGTCGCCGCTCTCGGCGAACAGCTCGCGAGGGAAGCGGAAGCAAAAGCGGAGGCAGAAGCCGCAGCAATGTCCGAAGAGGAGGCGTTCATGGAAACGCCTGCGGAAGTCCCCGCACCTGCGGAGGTTCCCGTGCCTGTGAAAGAGGAAGTCCCTGCAGAAGAGACAGAACTCATCGATTACGATCTCCTTGCGGAAAAGGTCGTCGCGCATCTCGCTCCCGTCTTCGAAGACAGTGCGGAAGTGCGGGCACAGACCGCCGAGATCGATTACGATCTGATCGCCGAAAAGATCGCCGCGGTTCTGCATCTTTCCGGGAAGCCCGTCGAGGCGCCCGCTGAGGGTCAAACGGAGGCTGCAGCGCCTGCGGAAGAGAAGAATGTGATCGACTATGCGGAACTTGCCGCAAAGATCGCGTTGCTTCTTCCCAATACCGATTACGATCTCATTGCGGAGAAAGTCGTCGCCGCGCTGCCTCAAAACGTCGTGCCCGCCGCCGCAGAAGCCGCAACGCCTGCGGCGCCCGCTGAGGGTCAAACGGAGGCCGCAGCGCCTGCGGAAGAGAAGAATGTGATCGACTATGCGGAACTTGCCGCAAAGATCGCGTTGCTCCTTCCCAATACCGATTACGATCTCATTGCGGAGAAAGTCGTCGCTGCGCTGCCTCAAAACGTCGTGCCCGCCGCCGCAGAAGCCGCAACGCCTGCGGCGCCCGCTGAGGTTCAAACGGAGGCCGTAGCGCCTGCGGAAGAGAAGAATGTGATCGACTATGCGGAACTTGCCGCAAAGATCGCGTTGCTCCTTCCCAATACCGATTACGATCTCATTGCGGAGAAAGTCGTCGCTGCGATGCCCCAAAACGTTGTGCCCGCCGCGGAAGCGCCCGCAGAGGAGGCAGTCGTTGCGGAGGAAGGCGAAGCGCCCGCCGACGAGAATGCGGAGCCCCTTCCCGAACAGGTTCAGGCTGTCGATCTTACCGATGAGGCGATTGAAAAGATTGCTTCCCGCATTGCAGAGCTTCTCCGCGCGGATGCCGTCGATCTCGACCGTATCGTAGGGGAAGTGAGCGAGGAACCCGTCGTGGCCGATGAAACGGTGGAGTTTGCCGCCGCAGAAGCGCCTGCACCCGTTCCCGCACCCGCGCCCGTTCAGGCGCCCGTCGTCGTAAACATTCCCGCACCCGTCGTCGTAACCGTCCCTGCGGCAGCACCCGTAGCCCCCGTGACGCCTGTGGTACCGGTGGTACCCGCGGCGCCCGTTGCGCCTGTGGTACCTGCAGCGCCCGCGGCGCCCGTTGCGCCTGTGGTACCTGCAGCGCCCGCGGCGCCCGTTATCCCCGTCTTGGATGACGAGACGAAGATGATCCGCTACAAGCGCAGCTTCGTCGCCAAGATCATCGGGAGCGAAGAAGAGATCAAGGGATATTATTCCGAACTCAAAAATGCGATCCTCTCCTACGGGAAGGTGAAATCGCAGATCAACTGGACGAACGACAGATTCTATATCGGAAACGATTCTCTCGTCAAGATCGGAATGCGCGGCAGGACGCTCTGCCTGTATCTTGCGCTCAATCCCGAAGAATTCCCCGAGAGCGTCTATCACCAGAAATTTGCGGGGGACACCAAGATGTATGAAGTCACCCCGATGATGATCAAAATTAAGAGCAAAGTTGCCGTCAAGCGCGGGATCCGCCTCATCGATCTTCTCATGGAACGGAACAACGCAGTCAAAGAGGAACACGAGAATGTCGATTACGCGGCGCAGTACTTCTTCCGCAGCGATGAAGAACTTCTCGCCGAGGGCCTCATCAAGACGGCGATCGTCGATAAATCCGATTTGGATTTCTGAGAAATTAAAAATTCGATGGATACAAAGGAGAGCTGATTTATCGGCTCTCCTTTGTAATCGGTCAAGGAGTATCATTTGAAAGGAAAGAAAAATACAGGCAAGGACGCCATCGAGCTCGCGATCCTGAACGGGATCGAGGCGTTCAACCGCGAGCAGGCGGAAAAACAGTCGAAGAGCACGGGACAGACAAAGACCCGTTCCGCAATGGAGGAAGCGGGATATAAACCGCAGAGACGCTCCAAGGCAAAGGGAAGGGGCACGAAGATCGCTCCCGTCCGCCAACCCGAACCCGCAAAGAGCCAAGAAAAAGAACCTCAAAAACGGACGAAGAAGTCCCAAAAGCCCGCTCCCCAAAAAACCGCCCCTGCCCCCGTTCAAACAAAGAGCGCAGAGCCCAAAAAGAAGCGGAAGAGACCCGTCAAGGTGCTCTTTTTCGGCGGCGTGGGGGAGATCGGCAAGAATATGACCGCTCTCGAATACGGGAGCGATATCATCATCATCGACGCGGGGATCATCTTCCCGACGGAGGAGATGCCCGGGATCGATCTCGTATTCCCCGATATCACATATCTCGTCCGGAACAGACAGAAGATCCGCGGACTCTTTCTGACGCACGGACATGAGGATCATATCGGCGGCGTTCCCTATCTTCTGAAGGAGATCCCGGACATTCCCGTCTATGGGACAAAGCTGACCCTCGCCCTCGTCGACAACAAGCTCCGCGAACACAGGCTGAACAACGTCACGGAGCACATCATCGCCCCCAAGGACAAAGTCAAGGCAGGGGCGTTCACCGTCAATTTCGTCAATGTCAACCACTCCATCGCGGGTGCGCTTGCGCTCGCCGTGGAAACGCCCTACGGCATCATCTTCCACAGCGGGGATTTCAAAATCGACCTCACTCCCGTTGCGGGCAAGCCTATCGACCTCGAGGAGATCTCGCGGTACGGCAATCAGGGCGTTCTTCTCTATCTCGGCGAATCGACGAACATCGAACGGCAGGGCTTTACGATGAGCGAGAAGGTCGTCGGGACGACACTCGAACATCTCTTTGCCGAGAACGCGGACAGGCGGATCATCATCGCGACATTCGCCTCCAACGTGCACCGTTTGCAGCAGATCATCGACATCGCCGTCAAATTCAGGCGGAAGGTCGCCCTTTCGGGGAGAAGCATGTTAGGCGTCGTCGAGGCGGCTTCGAAGATCGGTGAGATCTCCATTCCCGAGGGCGTACTCGTCGACGTTGAAAAGACAAAGAATTATTTTGACCGTGAGATCGTCATCGTCTCCACAGGCTCGCAGGGCGAACCCATGTCCGCGCTCACACGCATGGCGGACGGCGAATTCAATAAAGTGACGATCGGCGCGAACGATACGATCATCATCTCCGCAAGCCCCATTCCGGGGAATGAGCGGATGATCTACCGCGTCATCAACAATCTCTATAAGCGGGGCGCGAACGTCGTCTACGAGAGCCTTGAAAAGATCCACGTCTCGGGACATGCCTGCCAGGAAGAGCACAAGATCCTGCACTCCCTCTTAAAACCCAAATTCTTCATTCCCATCCACGGCGAGTACAGGCACTTGAAGCGGCATGTGCTCCTTGCGCAGGAGATGGGCATGGATCCTTCGTGCACCTTTATCCCCGAGATCGGGACGTGCGTGGAGCTCACGGACGACAGCCTCAGACAGGGCGAAAGTTTCCCTGCGGGCGCCCGCCTCATCGACGGAAACGGATTCGAGGATTACGCGACGGGCGAGGCGCTCAAAGACAGATTGCATATCTCCGCCGAGGGGGTATTTATCATCGGGATCTGCCTCTCGGACGGCGCCGTCTTGGGCGAACCGGTCATCGAGAGCCGCGGCTTTGTCTTTACGGACGAAAAGAACGACTTGCGCGAGATCTCGTCCGTCGTGATGAAGGCGCTCTCGGGCGTTCCGTCCAGCGCAGGGGCTGCGGAAGCGGCAAGCGCCATCCGCCGCGCCGTCCGTAACTATATCTTCAAGAAGAGCAAGCAGTCTCCCATGATCGTGCCCGTCATTCAGGAAGTGTAATGCAGACACAATGAACATGCCCCCCATCCGTCACGGCTTATGCCGTGCCACCCTCCCCCCGGAGGGGGTAGGGCTTTATGCCCCCTCCCAAGGAGGGGGTAGGGGGGTGGGCAATGATTCTGAATTATGCGCTTCTTATTTCTTGGCTCCCCTTGTAGGGGAGCTGTCACCGCAGGTGACTGAGGGGTTTTG
>CANPYD010000063.1 GCA_947587775.1 uncultured Clostridia bacterium | reverse complement strand
CCGCCCCCTCGGTATCCTTCAAAATATCCGTCTTACGGACGTCGATACGGATGGACGCATAGAATTTGAGCGCCTTGCCGCCGGGAGTCACTTCGGGATTGCCGAACATCACGCCCACCTTCTCGCGGAGCTGGTTGATAAAGATGACGCAGGTCTTGGACTTATTGACGATCGCAGTGAGCTTTCTGAGCGCCTGCGACATGAGCCGCGCCTGAAGTCCGACATGGCTCTCCCCCATATCGCCTTCGATCTCCGCCTTGGGCGTGAGCGCGGCGACGGAGTCCACGACGATGATATCGACCGCGGAGCTTCTCACGAGCGCGTCCACGATGTCGAGCGCCTGCTCGCCCGTATCGGGCTGGGAGACATAGAGCTCATCGAGATCGACGCCCAGATGCTTTGCGTATACGGGATCAAGCGCATGTTCGGCGTCCACAAAGGCGGCGATCCCGCCGCGCTTTTGCGCCTGTGCGACCGCGTGCAATGCGACCGTCGTCTTGCCCGAGGATTCGGGGCCATAGATCTCTACCATCCTGCCGCGGGGAAGCCCGCCGATGCCGAGAGCGAGATCGAGGGCAAGACATCCTGTGGGAATGACCTCGATATCTGTGTTTGCGGCGTTTTCGCCGAGCTTCATGATCGCCCCTTTGCCGTAATTCTTTTCGATTTGGGCAAGGACGGCGTCCAACGCCTTCTTCTTTTCTTCGTTCATAGCTCTATCTCCTTATGTTTTTCTCTATTTGATCGCGCGGAATGCGTAAAACAGCGCGAGCTCTGTGGCGCTCTTTGTGATCGTCTCCCTGTCACCCATCAGCTGGCAGCGGTAGACGCGCACGTTCTCTTTGGTGCCGACCGCAAGATAGCACAGCCCCGCGGGACGCCCGTCCGTTTCGGGCCCCGCAAAGCCCGTCGTCGCAATCGACATGTCACACTTGCCCTGTCGGATGAGCCCCGCAGCCATCTCATAGGCGACCTCGTCCGAAACGGCGCCCTTCGTCTGTAAAGTGAAATGGGAAACGCCGAGACGGTCTTCCTTGGAAGCGCTGTCGTATGTGTTGAGCCCTTCGTAAAAAACGGAACTTGCGCCCGGGACGGAGACGATCGCTCTCCCGACGCCCCCGCCCGTAAAACTCTCGGCAGTCGCGATTTTCATACGGCGGATCTTAAGCGCTTCCACAAGGCGGAAGGCGAGCTCCTCGTCCTGCATGGAATAGATATAGTCTCCAAGCTCCGTCGCTAAAATGCGCACGACTTCATCGGCGATCATTTTGGGGGTGTTGCGGTCGTAAATGACTTCGATCCTTCCGTTTTGGTAACGGGTCACGGCATGCAGGGAAAGTTTCCCCTCCCCCGCCTCTTCGGCATGCTGCATGGCCGTGCGAAGGGTTTCGGGGGGAACGCCGACCGTCCTTATCACAGAGCGGCAATAGGAATTTCCCCGCCGCTTGTCCACGAGCGGAATTGTCTCGCTCTGCGTGATCTCCTTGCCCTTCTCCCCTGCGGGAAGGACGGCAAAGAGGCAGTCCGCGGCTTCCGAAAAATACTCCTCTGTAAATTTCATGCCCGTTACGGCGGAGACCGCCTCACGCGCAAGCCCCAAAATCGAGCGATCGCAGATCACGCAGACAAAGCTATGCTCCTCTTTGAGGCGCGCCAGTGCGGAAGTGACGGCCGAGGGCGCGTCATAGGGCAGAAAGATCGTTTCGTCGAGAAACACGCCGCCCGACAAAAGCGCGTCTGTCACGGGAGAAAAATCCACGCTCAGGATGGAATTCCGATTGTTGTACAGGACAACGGCGGCGTTCACTGCGCGTCATCCTCAAGAACTTGCCTGTTCTTTACAATATAATTGATACCAGAAATAATGGTGAGCACCGTGCACAGGATCAGAACGCCGATCCCGATGCATGCGAAGATCCTCCCCGCGGCGAGGTCGAGGAAGGTCGAACAGATGAGGAGCATCCCGATCGCGACATCCTGCGCCACCGTCTTGACTTTTCCGATCATATCCGCCGCCATAACCACTTTTTTGCCTGCGGCGATCATGCGGAAGCCGCTGATGATGAGTTCGCGCGCCAAGATGATCGCAACACAGACCCCCGCGACGATGAGGCCGTAACTTCCGAACGGTTCCACTTCAAAGACAGCGGGACGGGTCAGAAGTACGATAAATGCCGTAGAATTGAGCACTTTGTCCGCGATGGGATCCAAAAATTTCCCCATGTTGGTAACGAGCCCCCGCGAACGGGCGATATAGCCGTCGAGAAAGTCCGTAGAGGCGGCGACGATAAAGATGATCGCCGCGATGAGGATCTCGTAAGGCCTGCCGCTGAACACGTCAAGGTAGAAAAAGATGACGAAAAGCGGGATCATGAAGATCCTCGTAAGTGTGATTTTGTTGGGTAAATTCATTTTATTCCTCGCTTTTTCCGTAGAGATCGTAAGAATCGGCGGAAGTGATTTTTACAGGATACCGTTCCCCTTCCGTCGCCTTTGCGGCGGTAAAGTAGACGGCACCGTCTATTTCATACGCCTGAAAGTAAGCCCTTCCGGCAAAACATCCCCTTTCGTAGTCGATGCCGTCGCAGATCACGGAGAGCGTCTGTCCGACATACGATTGCAGTTTGTTTGCAGAAATTTCGGCCTGCGTCTCATAGAGTTCTCTGACGCGCCGCTTCTTCGTTTGGGCGTGGATCTGCCCTTTCATGCGGTAGGCGGGCGTGTCCTCCTCCCGCGAGTAGGCAAAGAAACCGCAATTTTCGAACTGCGCCTCTTTGAGAAAAGTTTTGAGCGCCATGTGCTCCTCTTCCGTTTCGGAGGGGAATCCCGCGATAAAAGTCGTGCGGAGCGCGATCCCGGGGATTTTTTCCCGCAACTTTTTCACGAGGGCAAGATATTCCGCCTTGCCGCCCCGCCGCCCCATGAGTTTCAGGATCCTGTCCTCGCTGTGCTGGAGCGGGATATCGAGATACTTGATGATCTTGGGATTGGTGCGGATCTCTTCGATGAGCTCGTCCGTCACGACTTCCGGGTAACAGTATAACAATCTTATATGACAAATATTGTCAAGTTTCGAAAGATTTTGCAGCAAAGTTACAAATTGATTTGCGCCTCTGTCCTCGCCGTAGCGGGTAGTATCCTGCGCGACGAGCACGAGTTCGTCCGTCTCCCCGAGGGAAGCCGCTTCCGCGACGAGCTCTTCCATGGGGTAGGAGACATATTTCCCCCTGATCTTCGGGATCAGGCAGTAGGTACAATGGTTGAAGCAGCCGTCCGCGATCTTCAGATATTTGAGATGCGGCATCGTGGAAACGAACCGTGACGGGCGCACACCGCTTCCCGTCCCCACAGCGTTGATCCGCTCCCCCTCGCGGTAGGAGCGTTCGAGTGCGGGAAAGAGTTCGGAAAAATCCTTCACGCCCAAAAATACGTCCGCCTCCGAAAGGGCGGGAAAGAGCTCCCCGATGAATTTTTCGGGCAAACAGCCCGTTACGACGATCTTTTCGAGATTTCCGCTGCGGTAGCGGTTTCCCTCAAAGACCGCGGCGAGAGATTCCTCGCGTGCGCTGTTCAGAAACGCGCAAGTATTGACGATGAGCACCTGCGCCTTGGAAAGGTCGGAAGTGATCGTACAGCCGTGGCGTTCGATCTCCCCGAGAAGGCGCTCGCCGTCCACACGGTTTTTGTCGCATCCGAGAGAGATCATCCCGAAAATTTTCTTCAGCATCAGTCGAGACTCCCGTACTTGCTCTCGTATTCTTCCTTGGTGAGAAGCACCGTCCGCGCCTTAGCGCCCTCGAATTCGGAGATGTAGCCCATGGACTCCATCCATTCGATGATCTTCCCTGCGTGGTTATATCCGACGCCGCAGCTGCGCTGGATGAGCGAAATGGACGCTTGTCCGCGTTTGACGACGATCCCGAGCGCCTTGATGTAAGTTTCGTTCACGCCGTCGTCGCCATCCGAAAAGCCCCCTTCCGAGCTGCCGCCCCCGCCCTGTTTGTCGATAAAGTCGGAGATCTCGGAATCGTAGTAGGATTCGTTATTTTCTTTGACATAATTGACGACGCGCTGCGTCTCGGTGGCGCCGATATAGACGCCCTGCACGCGCCTCGTCTTTCCGCCCGCCTTGACGAGCATATCGCCCTTGCCGAGCAACGTCTCCGCGCCCGTCTCGTCGAGAATGATACGGGAGTTCAGTTCGGAATCCACGCTGAGGGCGATCCTCGTCGGAAGATTGCTCTTGATGATGCCTGTGACGACTTCCGCGGAGGGCCTCTGCGTTGCAAGCACGATGTGGATCCCCGCGGCGCGCGCCTTTTGGGTAAGCCGCTGGATCCGTTCCTCGAGATCCTTCTTTGCGACGAGCATAAGATCGCCGAACTCGTCTACAACGATGAGGATCTTGGGCAGTTTTTCCTCGTCCTCGCCGAGCGTCGCATTGTATTCGTCGATCTTGCGGACGGCGATCCCCGAACGTGTCTTTTCGTTGAAGAGGCCGTACCTGCGCTCCATCTCCTTGATCGCCCAGTTGAGTGCCGTGACTGCCTTGGGCGCCTGCGTGATGATCTCGTTGATCATGAGGTGCGGCAATCCCTCGTAAATGGTGAACTCGGACTGTTTGGGATCGATCAGAATGAGGCGGAGTTCCTCGGGAGAGTATTTATAGAGCAAGCTGATGAGCATTGCATGCATGGTGATGGACTTGCCCGAACCCGTCGTCCCCGCGACAAGGATATGGGTCATCTCCGTGACGTCGCCGCACACGCTCCTGCCTTCGAGATCTTGTCCGAGTGCAAAGACAAGCCCTTCGGGGGCGGGTTTTTTGAAAGTATCCGACTCGAGAACGGTTTTCAGCCCCACCGTTACCCGGTTTGCGTTGGGAACCTCGACGGAGATCCCCCCGACCTCGGGATTGGCATACATATTGACGTTCTTGACTTTGAGGTACATGGCGATCTCGCCGCTGTACTTTGTAACCATATTGATGGTCTTCCGCTCTGGCATCGCGAGATCGTACCGCGTGACGGCGGCTCCCCCGCATACGCCAATGACCCGCGTTTCCAGCCCGTATCGGCGGAGGGTATCGAGAATGATCCCCGAGTTGCGCCCGACTTCCTCGTTGGTAAGCACGGGTTTATCTTCCCGCGTGTCCAAAAGGTCGATCTCGGGAGCCCTGTACTTTTTCCAAAGATGCTTCTTCTTGGGCTTCGGCTTCTCGGGTTCGGGTGCGGGACGCGGGAGCGGATCGGAGATCCTGCCCGTAGGTGCGGATGGAATGTCGTCGTCATCGAAGAGATCGGCGGCAGACCTTCTGCGATCCATATCAAGGAGGCGGCTTGAACGCGGGGTCTCCTCCGTGGGTTCCTCCGGCGGGAGTTCCCGACCCCTGCCGAGCGGCAGATCTTCGATCGGGGAAGAAAAATCATCCCCCGGGAATGCGTCACCTGCGGGCGGTTCGTCTGCATCCGGGATCCCGCTGTCCTCAGGCGTCAGGTCGCGCCTTCTGCGGAAAGGATCGGATCCCGAGGAAATATCCCGCGATACGATATCCGGGAAGTCCTTCCCCACCGGAAGATCGGAGACGGGGCGGGAGAAGAGATCGCGCATCTCCCTCTCTCTGTCGAGGGGAGACTGTGCGCGCGGAGGATCGATCCGAGTCTCCGCAGGTGCGGGATCTTCGAGCCGTTCGGGGAAGCGCGTGGGAGCGGGATCCTCAAGCCGTTCGGGGAACCATGTGGGTGCGGGGTCTTCGAGCCGTTCTGGGAAGCGCGTAGGTGCGGGATCTTCAAGCCGTTCGGGGAGCCGCGTGGGAGCGGGATCTTCGGCAGATACTTCCGTCGGATCCTCGGCCGCCGGCTCCACGTCGTTTTCATAGTAATTACGGACGGGCGCAGCGGGAATGGAAGCGCGGAAAGAAGGCGTCTGCGGATAATTTTCGTTGTATTCTTCGCGCAGAGGGTAGGAATACCCGCCCTCCCCCGTCTGTTTCCCCTCAGTGACGCGGCGGGGCAT
>CANPYD010000062.1 GCA_947587775.1 uncultured Clostridia bacterium | reverse complement strand
ACGGTGCGCTCGGCATGCTCGGCGTGGGCGAAGGCGGGGGAGAGCTCGTCAAACAGCTCCTCGGCAGGACGTACGATATCCCGCGTCCCGAGATCATCGCCGTCTACCTCAAGGGCAAACTCCGCCGCGGCGTGGGGCCGCAGGACGTCGCCCTCGCGCTCATCAAGGCGACCTACGGGAACAATTTCGTAAAGAATAAAATTTTGGAGTTCATCGGCCCCGGGATCGCCAATCTCTCCATGGATCTGCGCTGCGGGATCGACGTGATGACGACGGAAACGGCCTGCCTTTCTTCCGTATGGGAGACGGACGGCAAGACGAAGGAATATTACGCGGTCCACGGCAGAGAGGGGGATTTCAGAGAGCTTCATCCAGCCCAGCCCGCCTACTACGACGGCGCGGTGACGATCGATTTGAGCCGTATCGAGCCCATGATCGCGCTTCCGTTCCATCCGTCGAACGTCTTTACGATCAAGGAGTTTACAGAGCACGCGGAGGAGATTTTAAGTAACGTTGAGGCGCAGGGGAAAAAACTCAACCCGTCGTTCAGCCTTTCCCATCTCATCAAGGACGGGAAGGTGCACGTCACGCAGGCGGTGATCGCAGGCTGCGCGGGGGGAAGTTATGAAAATCTTGCGGAAGCCGCGGAGATCCTGCGCGAAAAGAGCATCGGCGCGGGGGAATTCGAGCTTTCCGTCTATCCCGCTTCCCAACCCATAGCCCAAGCGCTGAACGAGGGCGGGTATTCATCCGTGCTCATGCGGGCGGGAGCAGTCGTCAAGACGGCGTTCTGCGGCCCCTGTTTCGGCGCGGGAGACATTCCGCAGAACAATGGCCTTTCCATCCGCCATACGACGCGCAACTTTGAAAACCGCGAGGGTAGCAAACCCGGGGAAGGGCAGCTCGCCGCGGTCGCCCTCATGGACGCCCGTTCCATCGCCGCCACGGCGGCAAACGGCGGCATTCTGACCTCCGCGCTCGATTTCGAATACAATAAAAGAATCAAAAAATATCATTTCGACGGGACGATCTATCAAAACAGAGTCTATCACGGCGCGGGTAAGCCGCAGGAGGATGTGGAGCTCGTCTACGGGCCCAATATCGCCGACTGGCCTCATTTTTCGCCCCTCGGAAAGCATCTCTTGATCAAGATCGTCTCTGTACTGGACGATCCCGTCACGACGACGGACGAACTGATCCCCTCGGGGGAGACCTCTTCCTACCGTTCGAATCCCGAAAGATTGAGCGAATTTGCGCTTTCCCGCAAGGATCCTTCCTATGTCGGACGGGCAAAATCCGTCCGTGCGCAAGAAGAGGCGCGTAAAGGAAACGGAGTGCTTCCCGCAGAGGTTTTGAAGGAACTTCACGGCTTTGTCCCCGCGGAGGGCACGGTGCTCGGCAGTGCGGTCGTTTCCAAAAAGCCCGGGGACGGCTCCGCACGCGAACAGGCGGCGAGCTGCCAGCGGGTGCTCGGGGGCGTTGCGAATATCTGCAAGGAGTACGCGACAAAGCGTTACCGCTCCAATCTCATCAACTGGGGCATGCTTCCCTTTACGGCGGAAAAGCCCGATCTCAAAGTCGGGGACTATGTCTATCTCGAAAACGTCGCCGAGCTTTTGAAGGGGGGCGAAACGCAGTTCCGCGCAAAGGTCATTCACGGAAAAAATATCAAAGATCTTGAACTCTCTGTCGGTTCCCTTACGCCGACCGAGCGGGAGATCCTGCTGAGGGGGTGCCTTATCAATTATTATCGCGAAGAGGGGAATCATGACGCTTGACGAAATGAAACGAAGCGTCGATCTTACGCCCTATCCCCGCCCCGCACTTCTCAACGGGAAGGAAAAAGAGGAGGCGTGCGACAGCCTTCTCAAATTTCTTCTCCGCGAACAGGGGCTCATTGCAGCGTTCAACGCTTCCTACGAGAAAAAGCGCGCCCTCATCCGCCGCTATATGAACCAGAGGATGGCGCATCCCATCCCGCGGGAGATCCTGGAGTTGCAGGACAGACTGTTCTGGACGGAGAGCGTGGAGCGCGGCGAAGTCGGGACGGAGGCGCTCTCCTTCAACGAGTGCGGCGTCGGACTGTGGCAGGGCGATATCACCCGTCTTGCCGTCGACGGGATCGTCAACGCGGCAAATAAGGGGCTTTTGGGCTGTTTTTTGCCGGGACATCATTGTATCGACAACGTGATCCACTCCTTTGCGGGGATGCAGCTCCGCGACGACTGCGCCAAGCTGATTGCAGCCCAAGGGCAGGAAGAGGAGTGCGGCGAGGCAAAACTCACCCGTGCCTATAATTTACCGAGCAAATATGTTTTGCATACGGTGGGCCCCATGGTCGGCAGCGAACCGACGCGCGAGGATATCGCGACGCTCCGCTCCTGCTATATTTCCTGCCTCAATCTTGCCGAGGAAGCGGGACTCAAGAGTATTGCCTTCTGCTGTATCTCGACGGGCGTGTTCAACTATCCCAACGAGGACGCCGCGGAGATCGCGACGGGCGCCGTTCTCAACTGGAAAATGCGCAGCGGGAGCCATATCAAGGTACTTTTCAATACATATCTGCCGATCGATACGCAAATTTACCAAAATATATTACAACATTTATGAGGTTTTCCCATGAGTTTTGTGATCGCGCTTGACGCGGGCACGACGAGTATCCGCGCCTTTTTATATGATACCGAAAAGGGGACGTTCGTCCACAGGGCACAGCAAGAGGTGGAGAGCCGTTATCCCTTCCCCGGTTGGGTGGAGCAGGACGCCAACGAGATCTTTTTCAAAGCGGCGTATGTGCTCAACGACTGCCTTGCGTTTGCCAAGGGGAAGGTCGCGGGGATCGGCATAACAAACCAGCGCGAGACGGTCGTGCTTTGGAACAGGGAGACGGGCGAACCCGTCTGTCCTGCGATCGTCTGGCAATGCCGCCGCACGAGCGACTTCTGCAAATCCATCCCCGCGGACGTTGTAAAACGCATCCGCGAGAGAACGGGACTCACCAACGACGCCTACTTTTCCGCAAGTAAGATCAAGTGGGCGATCGATCATATTCCCCTTGCAAGGGAACTGATGGCGCAGGGAAAGCTCTGCGCGGGGACGATCGACAGCTACCTCATTTTTCAGTTCACGGGCGGAAAAACCTTTGCGACGGACGTCACAAACGCGTCCCGCACCATGCTTTTCGACATCCACACGCTTGATTATGATGAAGAACTTCTCCGCTTTTTCGGGATCCCGCGCGAGATTCTGCCCGAAGTCCGTGCCTCGGATGCGGAATACGGTAGCGCGACCGTCGGCGGGACAAAAGTTTCTCTTGCGGGCGTCGCGGGAGATCAGCAGTCCGCGCTTGTCGGACAAGCTGCACTCTCCGCGGGCGAAGGGAAGATCACCTACGGGACGGGGCTGTTTTTGCTGTTCTTTACGGGAGAGAAGTGTATCCGTTCCAAGAGCGGGCTTCTGACGACGATCGCCTGCAAAGTGGGCGGAAAAACGAGCTACGCGCTCGAGGGAAGCGTCTTTCATGCGGGCTCCGCCGTGCAATGGCTGCGCGACGGTCTCGGGATCCTCTCGTCCTCTGCCGAGAGCGAAAGCGTCGCTCTCTCCGTTCCCGACTCGGGCGGCGTCTCCTTTGTGCCTGCTTTTACGGGACTCGGCGCGCCCCATTGGGACAGCGAAGCGCGCGGTATGATCCTCGGGCTGACGCGCGGAACGACCCGTGCGCATATCGTACGCGCCGTTCTCGAAAGCATTGCATGCGGCGCGAAAGAACTCCTCGACTGCATGACCCGTGACAGCGGGATCCTGCTCCGTGAGATCAAGTGCGACGGCGGAGCTTCACAGAATAATTTCCTCATGCAATTTCAGGCGGATGTCCTCGCCGCCAATGTCAACCGCCCGCGCGAGCGGGAGAGCACGGCGCTCGGCGCGGCGTATCTCTGCGCCGTCTCGAAAGGCCTGCTTTCGTTTTCGGAACTTGCAAACCGCAGGGAGTGCGAGCGGGTGTTCGTGCCGCAGGAGAAAGAGAAGGCAAGGGAAATTTACGAAGCATACATCAGGGCAGAAAAGAGGGTTCTCTGCAAGATTCCTTAAAAAATCAATCATTAACATAGTACTATGTCAGACATAAAAACCGTTTTTTCAGAGAGAATACTCCGGAAAAGCGGCTTTTTCACATGTTTGATTGATTTTTCATACGATGTCCTGCACCCATTGATACGGGTGCGGGAGGTTTGTATTGGGCAAATATTTCGGAACGGACGGCTTCCGCGGGCGGGCGAACGAGACGCTTACCGCCATCCATGCTTTTCGGGTCGGAAGGTTTTTGGGCAGATATTTTTCCCGTGGAAAGCGCGAAAGAGCAAAGATCCTTGTCGGGAAGGATACGCGGCTTTCATCTTACATGTTTGAGTATGCGTTGGCGTCGGGTGCCACGGCGTCCGGTGCGGACGTGTATCTCTTGCATGTGACGACGACACCGTCCGTATCCTATCTCACCCGTACGGAGGGGTTCGACTGCGGCGTAATGATCTCCGCAAGCCACAATCCCTTTACCGATAACGGCATTAAGCTATTTAACGCGAGCGGCGAAAAGCTCGAGGAAAGTGTTCTCGATCGCGTCGAAGAGTATCTCGACGGGGGCGTGATCCCGCTTTCGACAGGAGAAAATATCGGCAGAACCGTCGATTTTGTCGCCGGGAGAAACAGGTATCTCGCCTATCTTCTGACCCTCTCCCGTGCGTCGTTCCGCGGGATGCGCGTCGGGCTCGATTGCGCCAACGGGAGCGCGTGGCAGATCTCAAAGACGGTCTTTGACGCTCTCGGTGCGCGGGTCTTTGCCATCGGAACGGAACCGGACGGCACAAATATCAACGAAAATTGCGGCTCAACCCATATCGATGCGCTGAAATCGCTCGTGATGGAGCGGAATCTCGACGTCGGGTTCGCCTTTGACGGCGACGCCGACCGCTGTATCTGCGTGGATGAACGCGGGGACGAAGTGGACGGGGACGGGATCCTCTATCTGTCCGCGCGTGCCATGAAGAACAGGGGTGAACTGGACGGAAACGCCGTTGTCGCCACCGTCATGAGCAATTTGGGGCTCGAGGAAAGTTTAGCGCGGGACGGGATCCACCTGATCCGCTGTGAAGTGGGCGATAAATTTGTCCACGATACAATGGTTACGAGCGGCTGCATGTTGGGCGGCGAACAGTCGGGGCATATCATTTACCGGAAGGTCTCTGCGACGGGAGACGGCATTCTCACTGCGCTCAAAGTCATGGAGATCATGCTCGAGGGGAAATGTCCGCTTTCCTGCCTCGTCGAGGGGTTCGGCCGCGTTCCCCAGCGAACGAAGAGCGTCCGCGTGACCGATAAAAGGGCGGTTTTGCAGAATGACGGCGTTCTGGAAGCACTTGAAACGGCGAAAAAGACGCTCGCGGGCGGCAGGATCCTGCTCCGCGCGTCGGGAACGGAGCCCGTCGTCCGCATTCTTGCCGAGGCTGACGATGAGAATGCATGCGCCGAAGCGATCTCCGCCATTGAACGCGCGATCCGCAGCGCGTCGGAGGTGATCTGATGTGCGGGATCGTCGGGTATGTGGGAAAACGTCGGGCGGCGCCCGTTCTCATTGACGGGCTGTATGAGCTCGAATATCGCGGCTATGATTCGGTCGGGATCGCCCTTTCGGACGGAAAAAGACTGAAAATCATCAAAAAAACAGGTCGGGTTCAAGAGATCGAAATCGCAAGGGAGGAGAAGGGAAACGTCGGGATCGGGCATACGCGTTGGGCGACGCATGGGGGCGTCACGGAGAAAAACGCCCATCCGCATGCCTTCAAAAATATCGTCCTCGTCCATAACGGGATCATTGAGAACGCCGCTTTCCTCAAAGAGGAGTGCCTTGAAAGAGGGGAAGCGTTCTCATCCGAAACGGACAGCGAAGTCATCGCCCACCTGATCGCAAACGCCTATCGCGGCGACCTGCTCGAAGCTGTCGCCGACAGCGCCAAACGGCTGATCGGCTCCTATGCGCTCGCCGTGATGTGTATAGAGGAGCCGGATACCGTCGTCTGTGCCCGCATGCGAAGTCCGCTCATCGCGTCGCGGTACCACGCCATCCTTTGCCGTGGAGCCCGATTGGTCCAT
>CANPYD010000061.1 GCA_947587775.1 uncultured Clostridia bacterium | reverse complement strand
TCGGCGACGTTGCCCTCCTTCAAGAGGACAGTCTTCCCCTCGACGAGATCGGTCGCGATGCAGGCAAAGGGGATCTCAAGCTCCGAAAAATCCTTTTCCCCCATGAGACTGACGAGAAGTTTTCTCGCCTTTTGCGTGTGCATGAGGCCGTTTCTCCGGATGGGCGCAAGGTTCAAAGAGGCGATGTCGCCGAGTTTGAGATCGAGGATCCTTTCGTGCATCGCCGCGGGAGAGACGCCCGCCGCATAGAGTGCGCCGACGACCGCTCCCATGGAACATCCGACGATATAATCCGCGCGGATGCCGGCTTCGTCGAGCGCCTGTAAAAACCCGATATGCGCAACGCCGCGCGCGCCGCCTGCGCCGAGGGCAAGTCCCAATGTTTTCCGCATAAAATCCTCTCTGAGCTCGTATGATTTACCATGCCGTTCAAAAAAAAGGCGATGGTTCTGATCGCCGCGGCGCCCATCCTTGCCGCCATGGTCTTATTTTTACTCTCCCCCGCGCGGTACGGAGCGTGCGTGCTCGAGGGAATTTCCCTTTGGGCGGGCTGTGTGTTGCCTGCGGCCTTTCCTTTTCTCTTTCTGACGGCGCTGTTGACCCGTGGGGCGCTCTACGACCGCGCCGCAAGGAAAGCCGCCCCCTTCTTTTCGAAGCTCTTCCGTGTCTCGGGGGCGGGCGGGTGCACCGCGATCCTGTCTGCGCTCTCGGGCTATCCCGTCGGAGCGCGGACGACACTCGATCTTACGCTGAGCGGACAGATCTCCCGTGAGGAGCGCTTCCGCGTCGCCTGCCTCGCCTCGACGACCGGCCCCATGTTTCTGGTCGGCGCGGTGGGAAGCGGCATGTTTTCCTCCCCCTCGTTCGGGTGGCTGATGCTCGCCTGCCACTATTTCGGCGTATTTTTTGTCTGTTTTTTGCTGCGCTTTACGGGAAGTCCGCAAAAGAGCGTTGCGGCGCCCGCCCCAAAGCGCGGAAACGCCCTCTATGACAGTTTGTACTCTTCCGTGATCTCAATTCTCTGCGTGGGAGGGTCGATCGCCCTCTTTTACGCCTTCTCGCAGATGGTTCTCGATCTCCTTCCGCCCATGCCGCCCTATGCCGAGGGCGCGGTGCGCGGACTCTTTGAAATGACGGCGGGCTGCAAAGCGTTTTCCGCCGCCCCTTCCCCTTTCGCCCTCGCGGGCTGCGTCTTTCTGACGACCTTCGGGGGGCTGTGCGTGCTCGTGCAGCAGCTCGCCTTTCTGTCCCAGGCGGGGATACGGACGGGACGCTTTGTCGCGGTCAAACTCGTGCAAGCGGTCCTTGCGGGCGGGCTCTGCTATTTTTTGGCTTCTTTTATCTTATAGTCCCAATTACAGATAAGCGCCGAGAAGTTTGAATGCCGTGCAATATGCTTTGACTTCGGAGAGCGCCTCACGGACTTCCGCCGAGGCGATATCTCCCGCAAATTCGATAAAGAACCGATATTGCCCGAAAGAATCCTTTAACGGGCGGGATTCGATCCGCGTGAGGTTGAGCCCGTGGCGGTAAAAGATCGCGAGAAGCCCGAGGAGGGATCCCGGCTGATGGGCGCATTCCGCACACAAAAATACCATGGAACTGCGGCGGACGCTTCCTTCCCCCCGCACGACCCGCAGAAAGCGCGTAAAATTCTGTTTGTTGTCCGCGATGTTTTCGGCGGAGAGGACGAGCCCCTCCCGCTTGACATGCGCGCCGACGATGCCCGCGGACGACAAATCGAGGCGGCTGACGCTCTCGGCGGTCGAAGCGGTCGCGATGAGCGCCGCGGAAGGAAAATTCTCATGCAGGTATCGGGCGCACTGCCCGAGCGCCTGTTCGTGGGAATAGACGGTTTTAATATCTTCCCGTCTGACCCCTTCGAGCATTGCAAGGCGGTGATCGATGGGAAGCAGATACTCTTCTTCTCCGAAAATATCGGCGCCCGCGAGAAGGTCGAGGACGGGCAGAACGCCGCCGTTGAGAGAATTCTCGACGGGAAGTACCGCACAGTCCACCTCTCCCCCGACAAGGAGAGAGACAGCGTCCGAAAAGCTATGGCAGAGGACGATCTCACACCCCTTGCAAAGCTCCCGCGCCGCAAGTTCCGAATAGCTTCCCGCGGGACCGAGGCAGCTCGCCTTCAAGGCGCCGCCCCGCCCTTTCTCCGTTTCGTACGGCTTCCCCATAAATTCTCCTTATACTTTGTCCGCGATCTCGAGCACGAGACGCTCGGTATCTTCCCAGCCGAGGCAGGGGTCGGTGATGGACTGCCCGAAGACGACGTCGTGCTTCTGGCAGCCTTCCACGAGGAAACTTTCGATCATGAATCCCTTGAGAATGCTCTTGAAATCTGGATCGTAGCGGCGGTTTCCGAGCGCTTCCTCGACGATCCTGATCTGCTGGCGGAACTGTTTGCCCGAGTTGGAGTGGTTCGCGTCGATGATGACGGCGGGATTTTTGAGCCCGCCCTCCGTGTTGCGATAGCTTTCGACGAGCTGCATGACCGTCTCGTAGTGGTAATTCGGAATGTCGTTTCCGTAGTTGTCCACCCGTCCGCGGAGAACCGCGTGCGCATAGGGATTGCCCGTCGTTGCGACCTGCCAGTTATGATATTTGAACACCTGCGCGCTCTGCGCGGCGAAGATCGAATTGATGAGCACGGGAATGGAACCGCCCGTGGGATTCTTCATGCCGACGGGAAGCTCGATCCCGCTCGAGACGAGCCTGTGCATCTGGTTCTCGCTCGAACGTGCGCCGACGGCGACGTACGTCAAAAGATCTTCGACATAGGCGTAATTTTCGGGATATAACATCTCGTCCGCGGCGGAGAGCCCGCTCTCTTCGATGACGTTGATGAGAAGAGAGCGAATGGTGCGGATCCCCTTCAAGGTGTCCTCCCTGTGTTCGGGGTCGGGCTGGGTGAACATGCCCTTATAGCCCACCCCGCGCGTGCGGGGCTTGGCGGTGTAGACGCGCGGCACGAGGACGAGCTTGTCCTTGACCTTTTCGTTGAGCTTCCCGAGCCTTCTCACATATTCGAGCACGGGTGCGCTCTCGTGCGCGGAGCAGGGGCCGATGATGAGAAGGAGCTTGTTGCTTCTCCCCGCGATCACGTCCTTTGCGAGCTCGTCGCGCTCCGCCTTGATCGCCGCAAGGTCCGCCCGCACGGGCTGTTCGGCGCGGATCTCCTCAAAGGTCGGAATCTCAATCTGTCTTTGAAACATCTGTATTTCTCCTCAGAATATAATCATAAACCGCTTGGGGGACATAATTTTCAAATGGCGTCCCGAAGGCGATGGCATTCTTCACAAGTGTTGAGCTGATGTGCGTATGGCACTGCTCGGCGGGAAGATAGAGGGTAATAAGGTCGGGACAGAGCTCCTTGGAAGCATAGAAATCGTCCGTCTCGTATGCGACGTCCACGGCGTTCCGCACGCCGCGCACATAGAAGGGCGTCCCCTCCTGTTCGAGAAGGCGGACGATCGCGCCGCTCCATACGAGG
The DNA here is from genome assembly GCA_947587775.1 of uncultured Clostridia bacterium. Classification (GTDB taxonomy): domain Bacteria; phylum Bacillota; class Clostridia; order Christensenellales; family Borkfalkiaceae; genus Gallimonas. Next base: position 2,645 of record CANPYD010000061.1, on the reverse strand, counting down.
ACGCGCACCCGTTTTTCCTCCGCAAAGACTGCTCTGATCATCTCTTCCCGTTCGGCTGCGGAGAACATCGTCTGTTTTTTTCTGTTCTCGGCAACGGCGACGATGACCTCGTCGAAGATCGTAAGACTCTTCTTTACCGTGTCGGCATGGCCGACGGTGAAGGGATCGAACGTCCCCGCAAAGACGCATTTTTTCATGATTGGCTCCTTTTGAAAAAGACGACGCTCGTCCTTCCGTAATTTCTTGCGTCCGCTTCCTCGAACCCGTCGGAGGGCAAAATCTTCCGTTCGCTCTCAACAACGACGAGCCCGTCCGCACGGAGCAGCTCCCGCGCGGCGACAAGCGTTAAGATCTCCCCCATGCAATCCATCCGATAGGGCGGATCGCAGAAAATGAGATCGAAGGGACCTGCGACCGTTTTCAGGCAGGCAAGGTAATCGAGGCGGTAAACTTTCGCGGATTCCTTCGCCGCCGCAAGATTTTTTCGGAGTACCGCAAGGCTTTCGGCGGAATGATCGTTGAAAACGACTTCTTTCGCCCCGCGCGAGAGGCATTCGAGCCCCAGCGCGCCGCTCCCCGCAAAGAGATCTAAAACTCTTGCCCCTTCGAGCCTGTCCGACAGGATCTGAAAGACGGATTCCTTCACGCGGTCGGACGTGGGACGGATCTCCTTCTCCGCAAAGGGAACGAGTCTGAGCCCGCGGTGTTTTCCTGCAATGATCCTCATTTTTTCCTTTTCCCCGCGGCTCTGATCGTCTCTTCCCGCGCCTCTTCCCTGAGTTTCCTGCCGCGCTCGACGTAGGCGCCGACGAGGTATGCGATCCCGCTGACGAGAATGGGCAGAAGGACAAAGAGAAGAGACCAGAGCGGATCATACTTCATCCCGACGCCCCCTTCGCCCGTTCCAAGCCAGGTGATGGGAATGATCGCCCAACCTGCGAACATGACAAAGAACGTGCTTGCATAAGTATAAAAATAGTGCGCCAAAATACCGAAGAAGATGACGGGCACGCCGACGAGGAGTCCGATATAAAACCCTTTCCAGGGGCGGAACTCCCGTTCCGGTCTGTGATCGCCGCCCGACTGGATGCCGAGGCGGGCGTTTCTCCTGTGAATATTGCCCGTGAGATAGTTATCGTAATGCAGAATACCCGTATGATACATGAGATGCGCGTTGAAAAATGCGCCAATCGCGATACAGAGACTGCCGAGTACGATCTCGAGAACCGTGGATTTGTCGGGATCGATCGCCTGCAAGGCAAGGAGCAGAAGGCTCATGAAGAGGTACATCAGATACGGCGTGACCATGCGCCTCCAGCATTCCCTCTGAATGCGCCAAAAGAGCTGCCAACCCGTCGGATTGGAATAATCCTTGACTTTTTTCGGTTTATCGTTGAGCATTCTTTCCCCCAAAAGGACATTTACGCCCTTATTTTTCATTATACCCCTTTGAAACGGACGTGTCAAGCCATTCCATTCCCCAAAGGGCGTATCGATAAAAAAAGCCCCCCTCGAGGGGGAGCCGAGGGACGGGAGCGCGCTCCGAGGGGGCGCCGAGGGACAACCGCGTCATCCTGAGCCGAAAAGGCTGTACGGAGTCCGATGAGTAATTCCGCGAAGGATCACGAGGATCCGCTCCGAACCTTGTCGCCCCTCATAGGGGAGATGTCACGAGCTTGCGAGTGACAGAGGGGTTTCCGAGAACCCCTTTCCCCTTCGGGGACTTCCCCTAAAAGGGGCAGCAAGAACCCCTTCCCCCTTCGGGGACTTCCCCTAAAAGGGGCAGCGAGAGGCGGGACTTACCTTATATACTCCTTCACGGCCTTGGAGGGCAGGCGGACGAGCGCCTCGTAGACCGAAGTGTTGTGTTCAAGGGCATAACGTTCGAAATCCGAAACGAGAAGGACCCTCTTCCCGAACGGAACATCTTCCGAAAAGAGGGCGGCGTCCATGCAGAGCTTCCCGACGGCGCCTTCAAACCCTTCGCGGAAAAATCCGTCCCCGTAGCCGAGCCGAAGGGTCGTGAGTCTGCCCCCCTTCCGCTCCGCCGCGGCATATCCCGCCCCGTCGCCGAGCTGCGTACATCGGTGCGCGGCCGTCGCATACAGCTTCATCGCGCGGCGCAAGGGCAGTTTGCACTCTTTCGGGGCATAGCCGTACAGACCCAGTCCGACGCGCACCGCGTCCAGTTTTTTCCCGCCGAAAAGGACTCCGCCCGTCGCCGAAATGTGCATGATCGCCGCGGGAGCGACCTCTTTCACGGCTTCCGCCGCCCGCAAAAAGCGCATCTCCTGTCCCGCACGGAATTCTGCGTCGGAGGGCTCAAAATAGTGCGAAAAGACCCCTTCTACCAAAATCCCCGCATGAATCGCTTCCCTTGCAGCGGAGGCGGCGCGTTCGGGGCGCAGACCGTAGCGGTTCATGCCCGTATTGACGGCAATCTGGGCGCGGGGCGTCTTCCCCGTGCGCTCCCCCGCTTCGGCGATGAGGCGCAAGACGGGCATGGAAGAGAGGTTTGCCGTAAGGCCGTAGAGGACGAGCCGCACGCTCTCTTCCGCATTCAGAGGGGGAGTCAGCACCAGAATGTCCTCGGTGATCCCCGCCAAACGAAGAGCCGCCCCCTCTTCCGCCGTGGCGACGGCGAA
>CANPYD010000060.1 GCA_947587775.1 uncultured Clostridia bacterium | reverse complement strand
CCACGCGGGAGATCAAGGAGATGGGGGCGGAAGTCGTCGTCGCGGTGGACGTGCTCGGCAATCTCCTTCAGGACAGAGCGCCGTCGGGTAGGCTTCTCAATACCCTTCTCCGCGTGATCGACGTCATGGATACCCGCACGACGCAGCGCAACCGCGTGCTCAGGAAACACGTCGATCTGTGGCTCGAGCCCAAGCTCGGAGCAATGGATCAATATCAGGTCAAAGATCTCGGCTTTGCCTATGAAAAAGGGTATGAGCTGGGCGTCAAAAAGGTGGAAAAAATCAAAAATCTCACGGGGGAATGATGGATCTTTTCGATTTTAACGACAATGAAGAAAAGGCGAAGCCGCTTGCAGAGCGCATGCGCGCCGCTACCTTCAAGGACTTTGTCGGCCAGAGCCACATCGTCTCGGAGGGCTCTCTTCTCCGCCGCGCGATCTCGCTCGATCGGCTCGGGAGCTGTATTTTCTGGGGGCCCCCGGGGTGCGGCAAGACGACACTCGCCAACGTCATTGCGGCGCAGACGAACGGGGAGTTCGTCCGCCTGAATGCGGTAAGTTCGGGGGTCGCCGACGTCAAAAAGGCGGTGGAGACGGCGCGGAACAATCTCAAAATGTTCGGAAAACGCACCTATCTTCTGCTCGACGAGTGTCACCGCTTTTCCAAAACGCAGTCCGATTCCCTTCTCCCCGCGATCGAACAGGGGACGATCCTCTTCATCGGCTCCACAACGGAAAATCCCTACGCTTCCATGACGCCCGCGATCGTCTCGCGCTGCCGCGTCTTTGAATTTCTCCCCCTGACCGCGGAGGAGATCCGCGGCGCCCTCGAACACGCCCTGCACGACAAGCGCAAGGGACTCGGGAGCTATATGGCGACAGTCGATGACGACGCGCTCGATCACATCGCCCGTACGGCGGCGGGAGATCTGAGATGCGCCTATAACGCCCTCGAACTCGCCGTGCTCACGACCCCCACGGACGAAGAGGGGAAAGTGCATGTGCGGCTTTCCGACGCCGAACAGTCCATCCAGCGTAAAGCGCTCAGCTATAACGAGGACTTATATTACGATATCCTGTCCGCCTTCTGCAAATCGCTCCGCGGAAGCGATGCCGACGCCGCGCTCTACTATGCCTTCCGTCTCATCGAGGGCGGCTGCGACCCACTTCTCGTCATAAGAAGGGTCATCGCCCATTCGGCGGAGGACGTGGGCATGTCCGATCCGCGCGCCCTTCTTATGGCGACCGCGGCGCTCACGGCGTTTCAGAACATGGGCGCCCCCGAGGGCTTTTTGCCCCTCACCGAGGCGATCATCTATGTCTGCGAGGCGGAAAAGAGCAATTCCGTCGTCATGGCGATGGACGACGCAAGGCGCGCCGCCAAGGAGAGCAAGGACGACGATATCCCGAAATATCTGCGCGACAACTCCTTCGGCAGCAAGGAGATGAAGGCGGAGAGCGCAAAGTATCTCTATCCGCATAACTTCGGCGGCTGGGTGAAACAGCAATATCTTCCCGATTCTCTGAAAGATTCCGTCTTTTACCGTCCCTCCGATCACGGCTATGAAGCCGAGATCAAAAAGATCCGCGCCCGCAAGGGGAAAAGTTAAGTTTTTTTGAATTGTCTCCCGCTCTTTTCCGTCGGAAAGGGGCGGATTTTTACATAAAAGGGAAAATTTGCGGCATAATACCCTTGATTTCGGGAGGGATTATGGACGAAAAGCGAAAGGAAAACATGCTTACCGTCATCTATGTTTTGACGGTTCTGAGTGCGGCGTTGCTCGTCGCAGCGATCATCGTACTCTGCGTCGGGGTGTTCAAAGAGCCCGAGCGGGGCGAGAGGGGGCTTTCCGCCTACGACGCCGCCGTGAGTCAGGGCTTCCGCGGCTCCGAAGAGGAATGGCTCGACAGCCTGAAAGGCCAAACGGGCGCGCAGGGTGAACGCGGCGAGAAAGGCGAACAGGGGAAGCAGGGGGAGCAGGGCGTCGGCATCAAGCAAATCAATCAAAAGAGAGACAAGTGGGGCGTCAAGTCGTGGTTTGAGATCGTCTATACGGACGAAAGCACATCGTCCACCGAAAGTACTCCCATGCTGATGATCGATCCCGCCAAAAGCTATCAGGCGGAGACGGAAGAGGAGCGCTCTCTCCTTCTCTCCTACGGCGTACGGGCGGAGAAGATCTTTTCCGCAGCGGAGATCGGCACGCAGATCGGGCAGGGCGGCACGATCGAGGCGCAGACAGATCTCACGCTCTCCGCGCATACGGCTCTTTCCAAGGATGTGGCCCTGAACCTCGGGGGACATACGCTCACGATCGATGGAAATTCCTCTCTTTCGATTGCGGACGGGATATCCCTTACGATCGAGGGGGGAACGGTCGCATCGGACGCGGACGACGCGATCGCCTCGCAGCGGGCGGTTTTCCTCGTCGGGAAAGAGGCTTCCCTCACCCTCAACGGGGTGCATTACGACGGCAACGGGCCGCTCGTCTGCCCCATGGAGAACAGCTCGGTCACCATTCTGAATTCCGGGATCACGACGAGCGGCTACTATGCGCTTTCCACAAATGCGACGTATGGGGACAATATGATGATCAAAATCGAAAACTCGGCGCTCTCCGCCCTGCGTGAGAGCGGGGATACGGCGGACGGTGATTCCACTGCCGTGCTCGTCAACGTGCCCTGTACGCTTTCGGTCAAAAAAAGCGTTTTGAAGGGCTCGCGGCAGGCGCTCGTCGTGCGGTGCGGGAATGCGGAGATCGAGGACAGCACGCTCGAAGTCACGGGGGCGTATCCCGACCGCGACAAGTATCTTTCGGAGCCGTGGAGTCAGGGCAACGAGGTCCCCATGGGCGGCCTCGTCATCGGGAACAGAAATTATGCGGCCTATCTTTCCCCCGCGAGCGTCAGCCTGAAAAAGACGGAGATAAAAGCGCCGTCGGGCGTCTGTTCCGTCTATCTTTATGGGAACGATACCGAGGACGCGGGCGCAAGTTTTACGTTTGACGGGGAGAGTAGTGTCGGGACTTACCGCGTCGGCGGGGGATATGTCACGGTCAACGGAGAAAAACAAGAGGCGGCTTCCGAACCGCGCATTTTACCCTTTCTCCCCGAATTTCCCCGCATCCGCCGCAAAATCTGAAAAATACAGCGGAAAATTTTCGGAAATTCAAAAAAATAATTGACAGACAAAGTAAACCGCGCTAAAATAAGAAAGATGGTTCGCGGCGGCGAATTACTGCCCCCATGGGGGCAGTTTGTCATTCCATGACAAACTGAAAAACATTTATCTGTTCTCCGCCGAAAAAAACCGAAAAGAGGAGAAACTATGAAAAAACTACTTCACAAGGGACTTTTGCTCCTTTCGGGCGCGCTCTGCTTCGGGGTTGCGCTTACGGGAGCCGCATGCGCATCGGACTCTCTCGAAACGGTCCCCGTATCACCTGAAGCGCAGACGCAGAGCGGCTATCTGCACGTGATCGAAAGCGGCTCTCCCGAGAACGTCGCGGGGGAAGAAGGGGACGCCTGCCTCGTCGTCACAAGCGGCGAATTCTGGCGGAAGACGGGACGCGGCTGGGTCAAGAGCAGCGTTGAAAGCTACACTTCCGAGGAAGATTCCCTCGTCGTCACGTATACGGACGGTTCCGTCCATACATACAGCGTGACGCCCGCAGAAGCGGGGCATGAACACACTTATGGGACTGTTTATACCGTCTACGAGGCCAGATGCGTGGTTCCGGGGATCGGCGTCAGCACATGCACAGAGTGCGGCAGCTCCATTGCGGTGATCCTGCCCGCAGTGGCTGAAAATCACAGCTATAATAAGGAAAACTACGGCAAGTGCGACTATTGCGGCCATCTCGAGAGCGGCGCTCCCGGGTTTGAGGTAGATAAGGATTCCAATATCGAAGAGGTTTTCGATCAAGTCGAGGACGGCGACACGATCGAGCTGAGCGGCGATCTTACGATCACGGATCCTTCCGCCATGAATATTTCGGGGAAGAATATCACATGGGACATCAAGGGAAACGATGTCGCCATCGAAAAGCACCGCGAGGACAGCACGGGATTTTGTTTTGACGGCGGCTCGCTTACGATCACCGATTCGAACGCGACGTCCGAGTCCGAAGAGCGGGGTAAATTCACCCTCAACGTGGCCGAAGCGGACAATCAAAGCGCCCGCGACAAAGGCACCTATGCAATGCGGGTGAACAACGCGGATTTGAGGATCACAAATATTGACTTTGAGATTATCAACAGCACCGAAAATAACAGCCATGCAATGTATGTGACGGGCGGGAAGATCGATGTCGAAAGCGATGCGAAGATCATCGTAAAACAAGGCGAAAATGCCGACGGACATCAGACAGAAGGCGGCTACGGCATTTACATCAGCGAAGGCGCCGAGATGAACCTGAACGCTACGACGGTAGAGTCGGAAGGTCCTATCTTCCCGTTTGTCGTCGGAAACAACGCCAAGAGTGAAGAAAAAACGGTTTTGAATATCAACGAAGGTACGGAGATCCTCTATCACAATTCCGCTTGCAGTTACGGCGCCTTTGATGTCTATCCGAATGGGGTCGTGAATATGGATGAAGGCTCTAAAATCGTTATTGACGGGAAGTCTTTGGATCCGGATAAGGCAGAAGGATCCAACTATTCCAATGCAATGGCGTTTGTGGTTATCGGCGGCGGCGAAGTGAATTTCAATGGAGAGATCGATCTTGGTTTGGATCTCGGCATGGCGTACGGTTTCTTTATCCTCAACAACTATTGGTATGATGATCCAGAGGCTGATCTTCCGTCTCATATTATTCTCGACGCACATTGCACGATCGGCGCAAACGCGAAGATCATCGGCAGCACAGAAGGGGGCGGCGGGGTAAGGTTCTTTGCAGCCCAGAGAAACGGAACGGAAAAATTGATTTTTAGTGGAAGGCAAATAGTTGGTTATAGCGATTTGGAATTAGAAACGGGCGATGCGTTTTACTCCGTCATCATCGAGAACGGCGCGACGATCACATTGGACGGCGTCGAGGCGAAAAAGGGCGTCGGCACATTTGCAATGACCGATGACGGTTATCCGGGAACGGGGAAAGCGAACGATCACTTGGGTTGGTTCACTTCCGACGCAATCAAGGATATGAGGGAATTTTCCTAAGGTAAAAATTCAGCGGGGAAGAAGGTTACTTCTTCCCCGCGGTTTTTGTTTCCCATGGCTCCCCCTCAAGCGGAGTCACGAAGCCCCCTCCTAAGGAGGGGGGTAGGGGGGTGGGCAATGACCCCGCGCAGTCCGAAGAGGAATTCCCGAAGGATCCCGAAGATCCAGTCCGAGTTTTCATCCTTGGGATTCTTCGCACTGCCCTTGCGCGACTGAGGGGGTATCATAAAATTACGTCACCCTGAGCGTAGTCGAAGGGTCACCGCATTATAAAATAAGGTGATGCTAACTTCGCGCCAAGGGCGGCGCTTGTGCCGCGCTTAGTGCAACAGAATGCGCGCGGGGCGACTACGCTCACCATGACGATTTAGTACTTCAAAAGCGTAAACGTTTCGTCGAGCGGTTTGCGCTTTTTTTCACGGAGCTCGTAGCCCTCTTTGGGGTAGCCGACGGCGATGACATGGGGGATATGCCTCTCCTTCTTGAAGCCGAGAAGCTCTCTCAGCTTCTTTTCATCGCGTGCACCCAAGATGCACGTGCCCAGCCCCGCAGCTTCCGCCGCAAGGACGAGGTGCGCCGTCAGAATGCCCAAATCGTTCTTGATGTAGGTATTTTCTTTGAAAATCGAGCCGAATTTCATGATCCCGCCACTCTTGTCTTCGGCGACGACGATGAGCGCCTTTGCGTCGGACGCGAACTGATTCATCCCCATCGGCTGGACGGCCTTTGCGACCTCCGCCCGTTTTTCGCCCATGACGGCGATGAGCTGCCAAGGCTGTGCGTTGCATGCGGAGGGCGCGAGAAGGGCAATGCGGCAGATCTCTTTGATGAGCTCCTCATCGACTTCCCTGTCCGAAAACGCGCGGCAGCTCTGCCGCTTCAAGTAAAGCTGTTCCATGTCATTTAATGTCATATCGATCTCCTTTGCCGCCGTGCGGCGCCCGTGAGTGCGGGATTATTTTTGTTTTTTATAGAGGGGAAGAAACACACGCGTGTTTTTCTTGTATTCCTCAAACCCGTCCTTGCGCGACTGGTGTCCGTCGGCGAGCGGGACGCTCACAAAACAGAAGAGCAGCGTGTTCGCAAGCGCGCCGACGAGCAGATACCACCTTGCGGGCATGAGGCAGACGGCGGCAAGCCCGATTCCCCACCACATGAGGATCTCGCCGAGATAGTTCGGGTGCCGCGCGTATTTCCAAACCCCCGTGCGGATGAACCCGCCCGTTTTCTTTTTGCGGAAAATGTGCATCTGCACATCTGCCGTGCCCTGCAAGAGGACGGCGAGAAGGGAGAGGACGAAGAATA
>CANPYD010000059.1 GCA_947587775.1 uncultured Clostridia bacterium | reverse complement strand
CTCTTTGAGGCGCGCCTCAAAGAGTTGGGAATAAGGCATAAGCTCATTCGTCCCTACACACCGAGGCACAACGGCAAAGTGGAACGTTCTCACCGAAAGGACAACGAATACTTTTATGCGACGCACCGCTTCCATTCCTTTGAGGATTTCAAACAACAGCTTGCCGTTCATCTCAGACACTACAACAACTTCCCCATGCGCCCTCTGAATTGGCATTCCCCCAAACAATATATCTTAGACTATCTCCATGACGGCCTCCTGCACTGATTTTTTTCTTTCCCACCCTGTCTCATATGTTTGACAAACCTACATTTTCTTGTGATGGAATGTCACAAAATCTCTTGCCTTTTATGTCATTCTTATGGTATAATATACCTGTATGTTTGATCCAAACAAAATTATCGAACTGATCGCAAGTTTTCTTGCCGTGGTCGTCGTCCTGACGCTCCACGAGTTCGCACATGCTTTCGTTGCCTACAAATGCGGGGATCCGACGCCGAAAATCTACGGCCGTCTTTCCGTCAATCCTCTCAGGCATTTCGATCTTGTCGGGCTCATCTGTTTTACGCTTGTCGGGTTCGGGTGGGCAAAACCCGTGCCGATCAATCCCAATAACTTCAAGCGGTATCGTTTGGGACTCGGGCTTACGGCGTGTGCGGGCGTCGTCACGAATTATATCATGGCGTTTCTCTTTTACCCGCTCGCGCTTCTCGTCATCAATTTTATGCCTTCGATCGTCTTTTTGACGACCTTTCTTCGCTTTCTCCTTCTGTCGCTCTATGCGTACAGCCTCGGATTTTGCGTTTTCAACCTATTGCCGTTCTATCCTCTCGACGGTTTCCGCATCGTGGACGCACTCAATAAGCGCCGTGGCCCCGTCTACCGCTTTTTAAGGCAATACGGGTACTATATCCTGCTCTTTCTCATCGCGGAGAGTTTCATTTGCCGCATTTTTGTGAATTTCGGCATTTATCAGATGGATCAATTCAACATTCTCGGCTGGATCATGCAGTTTGCCGAAAAATATCTTGGTTTTCCCATCCTTGCCATCTGGGGACTTGCGTTCGGAATGCCCGTTGAGGCGCTGTGGGGGCTTTTACTATGGTAGATCGCGAAAAATTCGAATCGGTCGTCGACTATACGACCGTCCTGAACGGATTCGAAGGCCCTTTGGATCTGCTCCTTTACCTTATCAACAAAGAGGAGATCGAGATCAAAGACGTCTTTGTTTCTGAGGTCACGGAGCAATTCCTCGACTATATGAAAGGTCTTCCGTATCTGGATGTCGATAAGGTGAGCGAATACCTGAACATCGCCGCAACCATTCTCAAGATCAAGGCGCAGTACCTCGTCCCGAATCTGGAAGAAGATCCCGAGATCGACGCGGAGATCGAAGAGGACAAGGCGAGCCTGATCCGCGCGCTCGAAGAATACAAGCTCATCAAAGAGGAGATGGCAAAGCTCAAGGAGCTCGAGACGATCGGCTACTATTTCAAGGAGCCGGACAGAGACGTCGGGGAGACGAAAACGGTATTCAACCTCGATAATCTCACGCTCGAAGGCCTCGTGAACGCCTTTTCGGCGCTGATGCTCAAACGTGAGAGCGTCAAGGGCGACGGTGAGGTGCGCGAGATCCCCCGCGACGAATTCACGGTCGAACAGAAGGTCGCCTTTATCCTCGAGAGCCTCGAAGAGGGGAAATCTTTGAAATTCGAGCAACTTTTCACGAAAAACTACTCTAAACCCGAGATCGTCACGACATTTCAGGCGATGCTCGAGCTCTTGAAACTGCAATACCTGCGCGTCAGGCAGGAAAACGCATTCGGGGAGATCACCATTTCCCTCAATCCGGACAGAAAGGAGGAAGAACCCCTTGGAACCATTGACGAATATCATTGAGGCTGTGCTCTTTGCTTCGGGCAAACCCGTTGCGATCGCAGATATGGCGGAAAAGCTCGAAGTTACAGAGTCGGAGATCAAAGCCGCGCTCAAAAAGTTAGGAGAAAAATACGGCGAAAACGCGGGGGTCAGGCTTCTCGAATTCAACAAAAAAGCACAGCTCGCCACCAATCCCAATTATAAAGAGCAGGTCGCGGCCGTGCTCAATCCCATCCGCGAAAAGGAACTTACCCGCACCGTGCTCGAGACGGCGGCGATCGTCGCCTATAAACAGCCTGTGACGCGTACGGAGATCGAGATCCTGCGCGGAGTCAACAGCGACTATGCCGTCAACGTCTTGCTCGAGCTCAAACTCATCTATCCCTGCGGCAGAAAGGACGCCATCGGGCATCCCGTTCTGTTTGCGACGACGGACGAGTTTTTGAAGCGCTTCAAACTCAACACGCTGGCCGATCTTCCCGATTACGAAGAACTCATGAGCGCGATCCGCCGCACGGAGGATATCGACAGCTATCTCTATGCGCGCGAGGAATACGTTGAGACGCCGGAAGAGCCTTCCGAGGACGAGAATGTCCAAGACGATCTGCCCGAAAAGCCGCGCGGACAGGGGAGGGAAGAAGTCAAAGACGGCTACGAAATCCCCGACTTTTTGAAGGGGCTCGACGACAGCGACCTCGTAAAAATCGGCTGATTTTTTCCATAAACAAATATTTTTTAACGATTCGCCCATATTACGGTTATGGGCGAATTTTTTGTGTACTCCACGTTCGCGGGATTTCTTCTGACCTTTTTCCCCGTCTTTCTGTGGCTGGACGCCTATGTGGACGCAAGGGGGAACCGCGCGTGGTTTTCCTTTTCCGCCTACCGCTTCATGAGGATCTTCGGCGGCTACGGACAGCTCGACCGAGAGGGGATCGCCGTTCATCTTACGAAGAAAACGGCACTTTTTTTGCCCTTCGACAAGCTCGGCGACATGCGCAAAAAATTCGAGATCACAAAGGGATTCCAACTATGGAAATTTCACCAGACGGTGGAGATCGGCGGCGCAGAGAACGTCTACGGCGTCCTCGTTGCGGCGGGGATCCAGTCGTTTGCAGGCGGCGCATTTGCGTATCTGAGGACAAAACATCCCTTTTTGTCCCTCAAAAACTGTACTTTGCTTGCGGAGGATCCCTGCCTGAAACTTTCCTTTGAAAACGCGGTTATCTTTAACGGATTTGTTTTGGGAATGGCTATCACAAAAAAAATATTGGAGGCATTGATAAATTGGATAAGAAAAAAAAGATTGACAGCATCATGGAAAAAACAGCGGAGCAGCTGACAAGTCTCGTTGACGTGAATACCGTCATCGGAAAGCCCGTATTTACGGCGAGCGGTGCGCAGATCATCCCGTTCACTAAGGTCACGATGGGATATCTTTCGGGCGGGGGCGAATACGGGGAAGTGAAAGCGATCAAAGAGGATGAATGTTTTCCCTTTGCGGGCGGCGCAGGTACCGTCATCAACCTCAAACCGGCGGGATTCCTCATCGACGACGGAAAGTCCTGCCGAGTCGTCCGCATTACAAACGATCCCATCGACGGACTCATTGAGAAAGCGAGCGAGATCGTCGAAAAACTGGTCGATAAGGCGGACGATGGAGAAGATGAAGAGTAAATCGGTATTTTTTGCGCTGATGTTCGCTCTGACGGCGCTGATCGCGCTCTTCATCACGGGTTCGCCCGTTCGAAAGTCAGATGCGGCAACGGCGGCAAGAGGGGAGTGCGTGGTGGAGGTCTCTTCGCGGCGGATCCTGCATGAAAAGGACGCAGGGACATTCTTGCCCATGGCGAGCACGACAAAGGTACTCACGGCGATCCTCATTCTCGACGACTGTGATCCCGACGAAACCGTCGTGGTGCCGAAAGCGGCGGAGGGGGTCGAGGGATCGAGCGTCTATCTTCGCGCGGGAGACAGTTACACCGTCAAGGATCTGCTGTACGGGCTCATGCTGCGCTCGGGGAACGACTGCGCCGTCACGCTTGCCCTTCATCACAGCGGAAGCATTGAGAAGTTTTCAAAAAAGATGAATGAAAAAGCGGCGCTCCTCGGCGCAGAGGGCAGTTTCTTTGTCAATCCCCACGGACTTCCCGATTCCCGCCACCACACGACGGCGCGCGACCTCGCTCTGATTTCCGCCTATGCAATGGAGAATGAGACCTTCCGCGAGATCGTCTCTTGCAAGTTCTACGAGCCGCGCGGCTGGCAGAATAAGAACAAGATGCTCTTCACTTACGAGGGCACGGTCGGCGTCAAGACGGGCTTTACCGTCGCGGCGGGACGGTGCCTCGTCACCTGTGCGGAGCGCAATGGAATGACGGTTTTGAGCGTCGTTCTGAACTGTCCCGAAATGTATGAGCGGACGGCGGAGCTGCTCGATCAAGCCTTTGAAAACTTTGCTTTATACGATCTTTGCGACAGTTCCCATCCCTGGGAGGGGTATGAGATCAAGTGCGGCTTTTCCTATCCGCTCAAAAAAACGGAACTCCGATCCCTGCGCTTTTCGAGTGACCTTCTCGACCCTCTCCCGCAGAAAAAGGGGGAAGTCGCGGGGCAAATGAAGATATATCTCGAAAACAGCTTGCTTTTTTCGCAAAATTTGTATATCATATAGGAAGTACAAAAGGAGCGCAGAGAAATCTGCACACGATATGAGGATCAACAAATTTCTTGCGGAGCAGGGGATCGCCTCGCGCCGCGGGGCGGATGAAATCGTTGCGGAAGGAAGGGTCACGATCAACGGCAAAACGGCAAGGGCGGGGGACGACGTTTCGCCCAACGATACCGTCATGCTCGACGGAAAGATCCTTTCCCACAAGGTCAAATACGAATATTATCTTTTGAATAAGCCCAAGGGATGCGTGTGTACCGCAAACGACGAAAAGACGGAGCGGCCGAGAAAGACGGTCATGGATTTTCTGCCTGCGGGCGCGGGAAGAGTGTTCCCGGTGGGGCGGCTCGACTACGACAGCGAGGGGCTTTTGATCCTGACGAACGACGGTGAACTCGCATACCGCCTGACTGCGCCGCAGAGCGAGATCCCCAAAACCTATCTCGTCAAAGTCGAGGGGACGGTTACGCCCGTCCAGCTCAACCGTTTGAGAAGCGGCGTGGAGATCGAAAAAGGCATCGTCACACAGAAATGCCGCATCAACGTTATTGAAACCGACAAGAGTTATACGAAGCTCCACGTCGTTCTGACAGAGGGGAAGAACCGTGAGATCCGCCGCATGTTCGAAGTCGTCGGAAAGCATGTCGCCTTTTTGAAACGCGTCAAGCTCGGCGAGTTGACGCTTTCGGGACTCAATCGAGGGGAATGCAGAAGGCTTTCCCCAGAAGAAGTATTTTATCTGAAAAATCTGTAATGAAGTACAAAGACAGCCCGCACAAACGCGGGCTGCCGTCATTTTTTGGGAAAAATCAGCGGAAACTTCTCATAAGACCGATCACCTTGCCGAGGATCTGAATGCTCGCCTGATTTTCGGGAATGATGTCATCCATAGAAGAATTTTCGGGGTGAAGAACGATCTTTCCATCCTTTTTGAAGAAGCGTTTGACGGTCGCGCCGTTCTCCGTACCGTCGTCGAACATCGCTACGACGATCTCGCCGTTTTCGGCGGTCTGCTGGCGCTTGACGATGATCTTGTCGCCGTCGCAGATGCCCGCCTCGATCATACTTTCCCCATGGACGCGCAGAAGGAAGAGATCCTCGCCCTTAAATTCCGCCTCGGGGATGGAATAGTAACCCTCATTCTGCTCAACGGCGAGAATGGGCTGACCTGCATTGACGACGCCGAGAAGGGGAACGCGGACAGAACCGTTTCCGCGCACAACGACGGCGCGCTTTTTATTTTCCGCCTTTTCGAGCAGTCCCTTTTCTTTGAGACGGTTGACGTAATCGTACGCGGTCGCCGTGGACTTGATCTTGAGATCCCTGCACATATCCCTGACTGTCGGCGGGAAGCCGTTTTCATCGTTGAAACGGCGGATGTAGTCGAGTACCTCCATGAGCTTTTCCTGACGGATCATGTTTCACCTCTTACCGGCATTATAGCACATCCGAAAGAATATTGCAAACATTTGTTCTATGTTTTTCAAAAATTTTTCTTGTAATTTTTACGGGAATACGCTATAATAGGGGAAGAGGTGAAACATGGAGACGAAAATGTGCGTCCTCGACGACGAAAAAGAGTGCGACGGGTGTCTCGAATGCATGGTTTGCGATCTGGATCCCCGAAAAATTTGCGATAACTGCGGCAAATGTCTCGACATCAAGGAATTTGCGACCATCAAGATCGACAAGATCATCACAGATCCCGATTACGGTAAAAAGGTCTGAACGACCCAGCATAGACGGTGGAAACGATCCCTTCGACTTCCATTCCTTCGTCTGAGTAGGAAACGCTGCGCTCCGTGATGAGCGGGCGGACGGCGCCGTAAGAAGCCATCTTTTCATAGGGAATGAAGAGCTTTACACGGACAAACTCCTCTTTGAGGGCGTCAAAGATGTGCTTTTTGAGCTTTTCAAGCCCCAAAC
>CANPYD010000058.1 GCA_947587775.1 uncultured Clostridia bacterium | reverse complement strand
GCCAAGGAAACCCCCACCTGACGCGCTTTGCGCGCCACCCGCCCCCTTAAAAAGGGGGCAGGTCTTTCGGCTCCACTACAAGGGGAGCCGAGATTAGCGGCGGGTCACTTTGATATGGACTTTTTTGCCCTTATGGAGAATAAAATCGCCTGCGGGAAGAGGCGTCGAGAGGGTCGCCTTTTCGTCTCCGACCGACACGCCGCCCTGCTCCAAGAGCCTTCTCGCCTCGCCGTTGGATTTGCACAGCCCCGTCGCGACAAGAACGCCGACAATATTGTCGACATCGGCTGAAATCACCTTTTCGGGCATTTCCCCTTCCCCCGAAAACGCGGCGCGCGCCTGTGCTGCGGCCGTGTCCGCCGCCTCTTTGCCGTGCACCGTCCTCGTGATCTCGTAGGCAAGGCGTTCTTTTGCGGCGTTCATGCGCTCGTCCTGATAGCGGCAGAGCTCTTTGATCTCTTCCACGGGCACAAACGTCAGGAGCATAAAGCACTTTTCGACGTCCGCGTCGGCGGTGTTGCGCCAGTACTGGTAGAACTCATACGGGCTCGTCTTGTTTTCATCCAGCCAGACGGCGCCCTTCTGCGTCTTGCCCATCTTTTTGCCTTCGCTCGTGGTGAGGAGCTGGAAAGTCATGGCGAATGCGGGCTTTCTCTCCTTTCTCCGGATGAGATCGGCACCCGCGAGGATATTGCTCCACTGGTCGTCGCCGCCCAGTTCCAGCGAACATCCGTATTTTTGGTGCAAAACGAGGAAATCATATGCCTGCATCAGCATATAATTGAATTCGAGGAAGGAAAGTCCCCGCTCCATGCGTGAACGGAAGCACTCCGCCGTGAGCATTTTATTGACGGAGAAGTGCACGCCGATGTCCCGCAAAAAGTCGATATAGTTGAGTCCCATGAGCCAATCGGCGTTGTTGACGACGATCGCGGCGTTTTCGCCCTCGAAGCGGACGAATTTGGACATCTGCTTTTTGAAGCACTCCACATGATGGGCGATGGTCTCCTTCGTCATCATGGAACGCATATCCGTTCTGCCCGAAGGGTCGCCGATCATCGCCGTGCCGCCGCCGATGAGGACGATGGGCTTATGCCCCGCGTCCTGCATGTGCTTCATCGCGACAAGCTGCATGAAGTGTCCGACGTGGAGAGAATCCGCCGTGGGGTCGAATCCGATGTAGAAAGGGACGCTCTCTTTGCCCAGAAGTTCGTAGAGCTCCTCTTCATAGACGGTCTGTTTGATAAATCCCCTCTCGCGGAGGGTGTCCATTACATTTGACATAACTCGCTCCTTGTAAGGTTTATTATACAACCGCGGGAGAGATCTGTCAAACATTCCGTGGAGATTTAAGCAAATTCGGCAAATTTTGCCGCTTCCCTTTCACGGGTATTGAGCCCTTCAAGGGAATGCAGTGCGCGGAAAAAGTCCTCTGCCGTCTGAAAGGCGCCAAGCGATTCGAAGAGCTCCCTGTTGCGCGCCGCTCTCCGCTCTCTTTCGTGCCGTTCTACCGCCCTTTCGAATCCATCCTGTTTCATGCTCCCTATTCTATGCAAAATATATGACAATATTTGTCATGTATAAAAATTTTCTTTCAATTTTGAAAATCGGGACGCCAACCCCCACCACCCGCTGCTCGGGAGCCGCCCCCTTCAAAGGGGGCAGCCAAGGGGGAGCCGAGGGCGCGCGGAGATTTGACAAATTTTGTCATATATGGTAAAATCAACAAAAAATCCCGCCGTGAAGCCGCGGCGGAGGAGGAAAGCCCATGAAATACGAGATCATGATCGATATCCTGTTTACCCTTCTTTCCAAGCGCAAGACGAGCGCGAGCGAACTCGCGAAAAAATACGAGGTCTCCGTACGTTCCATCTACCGTTATGTGGATGAAATGACGATCGCGGGTATTCCCATCGACGTGACGCGGGGCGCGGCGGGCGGGATCGCGATCCCCGACAGCTTCAAACTTCCCCGCGGGCTGCTCTCGCGGGACGAGTACGCGCATACCGTCGAAGCCATCCTCACGATGATCGAACAGACGCACGACAGCGTACTTGAATCGGCGTACGGGAAACTCACGGCGCAGATGAAGGCGGAAAAGTTCGATACCGCCCTTTCGGGCAATATTCTCGTCGACAGCGGGACGTGGGGCGACGAGCGGAGATTTTCGGACAAACTCACCCTTCTCGAACAGGCGATCGAGGGGCGGGAAGCGCTCGAGATCGAATATTTCGACCGTGCGGGCGAAGTGACGCGGCGGGTGATCCATCCGCACCTTCTCATCTACAAACAGAATATCTGGTACGTCTGGGCGCACTGCATGCTGCGGGGCGAATTCCGCACCTTCCGCGTCGGGCGGATGCGCACCATCAACCGTACGGGAGCGACGTTTGAGCGGAAGCCCTTCTCGCGGGAAGACATTCCCCTCAATTTCTGGCGGAACGAGAAGGTCGCCGAGGTCAAACTGCGGATCTCCCCCGAAAAGCTCCCCTATGCGGAGGATTGGCTGGGCGTGGACAATATCTATAAAAAGGACGGAGAGTACTTTGCGGAGCTCGTCCTGCCCGACGACGGCGCACTCGTGGGGAATATCCTCTCCGCGGGCGCGGGACTCACCGTGCTCTCCCCGCGCTCCCTCGCCGAGCGGATCAAAAAAGAGGCGGAAAAGATCTCCGCCTCCTACTGAGGTTCTGCCGCAAGTCAGAGCGCCCGTACGAGCTTTGCGTACTCCCCGTTTAAGGCGAGGAGCTCCTCATGCGTACCCTGCTCGATGATCTTCCCGCTGCGGAGAAAGATGATCTTATCCGCGCCGCGGATCGTCGAGAGTCTGTGCGCGATCACAAAACTTGTTCTGCCCGCGAGCAAATTCTTTAAGCTCGCCTGTACTTCGAGTTCGGTCTGCGTATCGACGTGACTCGTCGCCTCGTCGAGGACGATGACTTTCGGGTCCGCAAGAATGAGGCGTGCAAAGGACAGGAGCTGCCGCTGCCCGCCCGACAGAGGATAATCCTCCGAGATCTCCGTCTCAAATCCTTGCGGAAGGCGGGAAATAAAGTTTTCCGCGCACGCCGCCCTTGCCGCTTCCATGCACTCCTCGTCCGTCGCTCCGGGACGGGCGAAGCGGATATTGTCGAGCACGCTCCCGCTGAAAATATATGTATCCTGCATCATCGCGCCCACACCCTCGCGCAAGGAATGCAGGGTATATTTTTTGATGTTTTTTCCGTCGAGGAGCACTTCCCCCTCCTGCACGTCATAGAAACGAGAGAGCAGATTGACGACCGTCGTCTTGCCCGAGCCCGTCGCCCCGACGAGCGCGACGGTCTCCCCCGCGTTTGCTTCAAGCGTGAAGTGTTCGAGCACGGGGATCCCCTCGACGTAAGAGAAAGTCACGTCGTCGAACTTCACATCTCCTCTGCAATCTTTGAGCTCCTCGGCGTCCTCTCCGTCGAAGATCTCGATGGGCGTCTCGATGGTATCGTAAATGCGTTCCAGATTGGAAGTAAGGGTAAACACCGTCGTGAGATGGTTGCAGATCTCGCCGATGGAAGCGGTCACTTCATTCAGAACGGTGCCGATCGCGACGACCGTGCCGAGGGCGAGCGTCCCGCCCGAGAGGCCGATGAAGAGCGCGACGCCGTACACAATGATGAGGACGATGGCGTTCGTAAAGCCGTGGGAGAGCGGGAAGAACGCTTCGCGGACATTCGTCGTACGCATGAAGGCGTGCCTGTATTCCTTGAAGAGCTGTGCCCCGATCTCGCAGTTGAGCTGCGCGCGGTTGTAGGCGCGGACGACCTCCGCCCCGCCGATATTTTCCGCAACAAACGCCGTATAATTGGCGTTTTTATTATGATCGATCCCCGACCGTCTGTGGATGAGTGCGCTCAGAATGTACATCAGGATCCCAAGCGGGATGAGGGCTCCCACGACCGCCCCGCCGATCCTGACGTCGAGGCAGAGGATCCACACGACGCCGACGACCGATACGCCCGCTGCATAGATGATGGAGTAGAACAGATTTCCGAAGAGTTCGGCAATGTCGTCCACATAATTGGTGACGCGGACGAGGATCTTGCCCGTAGAATGGGTATCGAAATAGCGGAAGGAGAGCTTCATGACATGCCCCATGATCTCTCCGCGGAGCTCGGTTGCAAACAGCATCCCGTATTTGACGGGCACGAGATTTTCGAGATGTCCGAAGATGAGGGAGCCCGCCCATGCGGCAAAGAGTCCCCCGCAGGCAAGAAGGGTCACAAACAGGTAATTTTCCGCCAGTCCCCCTTCCGCAGGGAAGACGACGGAGATGATGACGGAGTAAAGGATCCCCGGGAGCAGCGCAAAGAGCCCCAGCGCGACTTCGATGAGGATGCTCCCGAAAAAGGCTCCCTTGTGGCGGAGCGCGCTTTTGAGGAGCTTCTTCATCATGCGTGCGGAGAAGCGTTCCCGTACATATTCGTCCTTGTAGTACAGATCGTTCATGCCTGCTCCGTAAAGTTCATTTCTTTCGCCTGACGGCGGTAGATCTGCGCAAAGTTGCCGCCGAGCGCCATGAGTTCGTCGAACGTCCCCCGCTCGGCGATCCTTCCGTCCTCCAAATAGAGGATCTCGTCGCAGTCTTTGAGCGCGGTCGCACGGTGGGTGACGAGAATATGCGTCTTGTCGGCACATTCCCGCGCGAGGTTGCAAAAGACGGCGTGCTCCGTCTCGAGATCGAGCGCACTCGTCACGTCGTCGAAGATGAAGACGGAGGCGTTTTTGAAGAGAGCGCGGGCGATGGAGATCCGCTGTTTCTGCCCGCCCGAAAGCCCGAAGCCCTTTTCGCCGATGGTCGTCTTGTAGCCGTCGGGAAAGCGGCGGGCAAATTCATCGACCTCGGCAAGCGCACCTGCCCGTTCGATCTTCTCATCTTCCGCAAAGGGGTCGTAAAGGGCGATATTGCTTGCGATCGTATTGGAAAAGAGGAACACGTTCTGCATGGCGTAGGAATAACTTTTCAGAAGCGCGTTTCTGTTATACTCGTGAATGGGACATCCGTCGATGTAGATCTCCCCCTCGTCCGCCTCGGCAAGTCCTTGCAGGAGTTTGCAGAGCAAGGTCTTCCCGCTCCCTGTCTTCCCCATGATCCCGAGTTTTGTGCCGTAGGGGATCTCGAGGGAGACGTCATACAGGGCATAGTGGCCGCCGCTCTTGACGGAGAGATGTTCCGTCCTGATCGAAGGCGCCGCAGAGGGCGTTTTGTCCCCATAGCGGGCGGCGACCTCGTCCTCGGCGTTCAAAAAGTCAAAGAGCCGCTTGCCGCTGACAAAGTCGCGCTGGGAAGCGTTCACGTTAAAAATGAGCCCCGTAAACTGCCACATGAGGCTGCTGAGATACCCCATCGTCGCCGTAAATTCGCCCGCCGTGATCTTTCCCGCGATGCCCAAAATGACGACGAGGGCGAGCGTTCCCAAAAATACGAGGACGCGTGCGATACGGATCTTGAGGTCGCGGAAGGCGAAGAGCTCGATCCCGCCGTACTCCGTCTGTTTGAGGCGTTCGTTGTCCGCCTCGAAGCGGCTGTACCGCTCCCCCTCCTTCGCAAATGAGGCGACAGTACGCACGCCGTAGATGCTCTCCTGTACGGTCGTGCTGAGCGTGGCGGAATCCCGCCAAACCCCCTCATAGTACTCGCGGATCCGCTTTTTATAGAGCAGAATAACGATCACGCAGAAGATCCCTCCCGCCAAAGGCAAAAAGAGGAGAGACCAATGGATCATGCCGAGCAGAACCGCCGCAACGGTGAGATAGAAGATATTATCGGCAAATCCCTGCGAGCGCTGGACATACAGATCGCGCACATTGAAGGGATCCTTCGTCGTGATGAGAATGAGATCCCCGGCGGGATAAGCGGAAAGGAACTGCCCGCTTGCGTTCCCGAGCTTGTTCAATGCCGCCGCGCGCATCGCCCCCTCGCTCTTCAGTGAAAAATAATGGGCGAGATGCCATTTCAGATAGAAAAAGATGAAGAATAAGACTGCAAACAGCGCAAGCGTTGCGGCGAGCGTCCAGAACGTCCGCGTGTAGTCCCCGATGGGGATATCCTTGACGAGAAAGAAGAAAATGCTGCTCGTGTTCTTCGGCTGACCGCCGAGAAGGGGCGTAATGACCCTATCCACAAGGAGCGCGACGACCTGCGGCGTCACGAGAAGAATGACAACGCGAAAGAGCCCGAACAGCGTAGCAAGCACCTGTACGGGCATCGTCTTCTTGAAATATGGATAGGAATTTCTGAAAAACTCTCGCATCGGATTTTTGGTTTTGGTACCCCTCTTAAGGGAAGTACCCGCGCAGCGGGGAATAGGGTTTTGAAACCCTCAGTCGCCTGTGGCGACAGCTCAGGCGGAAAAGGCTCCAAAAATAAAACGGTCGCCTTTTCCCGCCATCCCTAAGGAAGGACCCTACAAGGGGAGCCAAGGATGCCCACCTCAGTCACCTTGCGGTGACAGCTCCTCCTAAGGAGGCGCCATGCAGCCCCCTCCGTGGGAGGGGAGGAGCGGCGCAATTCTTGCTCAACAGTGCG
>CANPYD010000057.1 GCA_947587775.1 uncultured Clostridia bacterium | reverse complement strand
TATCTCTACATCAACCCCCACCACCGCCGCAAGCGGCGGAGCCGCCCCCTTCAAAGGGGGCAGCTCCCTTTGTAGGGGAGTGCGACAGGCGGTATCCCTACTTCAACCCCCACCACCGCCGCAAGCGGCGGAGCCGCCCCCTTCAAAGGGGGCAGCTCTCCCTCAAGGGGGAGCCGAGGAAGGGGGCCGGGATTCGGGATTTTTCACCCTACTTTCGCGCGCGGAGCGTTGCTTTTTCCGTGAGAGTATGGTATAATTTTCCCGTATCGGAATTTTCGGAGCGATTTATGGAGAAAAAAGTCATTTATTCGGCCGTCCAGCCGAGCGGAAATCTTACAATCGGCAACTATCTCGGCGCCATCCGCAACTGGGTGAAGATGCAGGACGAGTACGACTGCTACTACGCGGTCGCCAACATGCACGCCATCACGGTGAAACAGGACCCGACGGAGCTGCGGCGCCGTACGCTCGAGCTCGTCGCGCTCTACATCGCCTGCGGGCTTGATCCCGAGAAATGCGCCCTCTATGTGCAGTCCAACGTGCCCCAGCATGCGGAGCTCACATGGGTGCTCAATACGATCGCGTACGTCGGCGAGCTGAGCCGCATGACGCAGTTCAAAGATAAGTCCCAGAAGCACGCCGAAAATATCAACATGGGGCTCATGGATTACCCCGTGCTCATGGCGGCGGATATTCTCCTCTATCAGGCGCAGTATGTCCCCGTCGGGGCGGACCAGAAGCAGCACGTCGAGATCGCGCGCGACCTCGCCATCCGCTTCAACAACCGCTTCGGGGAGACCTTCACGGTGCCCGAACCGCTCATTCTGAAGGGGGGCGCGAAGATCTGCTCGTTGCAGGAGCCCACGAAAAAGATGTCCAAATCGGATGAAAACGTCAACGCTTCCGTCTATCTCACGGACGACCGCGACGCCGTCATCCGCAAGTTCAAGCGCGCCGTCACGGACAGCGGCAACGAGGTGCGCGCCGCGGAGGACAAACCCGGCGTGACGAACCTTCTCAATATCTACTGCGCCTTCAAGGGATGCACCGTCGAAGCGGCGGAAAAGGAGTTCGAAGGCAAGGGATACGGCGATTTCAAGCTCGCCGTCGGCGAAGCGGTCGCGGACGTCATCGGGCCCGTACAGGCGGAGCAAAAGCGGCTTCTTTCCGATAAAGCGTATCTCACAAACGTGCTCTCGGCGGGGGCGGAACGGGCCTATAAGACGGCGCGGCGGACGCTCTCCAAAGTTTACCGCAAAGTGGGATTTTATCAGGGGGAATAATGTTCGGCTACGTTCGGTACGATCTGCCTTTTCTCCTCGTCAAGGATCTCACCCTCTACCGCGCCCTCTACTGCGGGCTGTGCAAGGGGATCGGGAGATCCTGCGGGCAGCGCGCGCGGCTGGGGCTCACATACGACGTCACCTTTCTCTCCGCGCTCGTCCATAACATCGCGGGAGTGGATATCAGGATCGAAAAACAGAACTGCTTCGAGCACACCGTCCGCAAGCGCCCGATCGCCTGCGTCGACCCCCTCACCGAGGAGCTCGGCGCCCTCAACACCGTGCTCGTCTATTCCAAACTCACGGACGATATCGCGGATTCGGGCAGGGGCAGGATCAAGCGGCGGTGGTTCCGCAAGGGATACAAGCGGGCGAAGAAGCGCTATCCCGAAATGACGGAGATCGTCGCATGCTACATGCGCGAACAGGCGCAGACGGAGAAGGGGGAATGCTCCGTGGACCGTGCGGCGGAGCCCTCCGCGATGATGATGCGCCGCCTCTCGGAGCACTTTTTGGGCGACAAGGCGACCGGGGCGACGGGGGAACTTTTCTACCACCTCGGCAAATGGGTCTATCTCATCGACGCACTGGACGATTACGACAAAGACCGCAAAAAGAAACGCTTCAACCCCTTTGTCGCCGCCTACGGGTGCGCGTCCCTTCAGGATCTCATGAAAGAAAAGGGGGATGAGGTGCGCTTTTTGTTCGACACTCTCTTCTATGCCCTGCGGGAACACCTCTCGCACATCGAATTCCCCTTCAACCGCGACCTCACCGACAACGTGATCCTCCGCGGGATCCCTGCGGAAACGGAGCGCGTCATGCGGGGAGTTAAAAATACGGCGCAAGAAAAGATCAAATACGGAGTAAAATAGAACTATGAGCAAGGAAAATTACGAGCTTCTGGGACTGACCGAAAGCGCTTCCGACGAGGAGATCAAGGAAGCGTACGAGCGTCTGAAAAAACAGTACGGCGAGGAAAAATGGCAGGACGGCGAAGTAGGTATGAACGCCGCCCGCATGCTCAATAAATTAGACGCCGCCTATGCGGAGATCCTCGAGGAGCGGCGGGAAAAGGGCTCCGCGGGGGACGCTTCGGCAATTGAAAATGTAAAGGAAGCCATCCGCGGCGGGGATATCAGCAAGGCGCAGTCCCTTCTCGACAATTTCAACGAGAGGAGCGCAGAAT
Organism: uncultured Clostridia bacterium; assembly: GCA_947587775.1. Classification (GTDB taxonomy): domain Bacteria; phylum Bacillota; class Clostridia; order Christensenellales; family Borkfalkiaceae; genus Gallimonas. The sequence goes on along the minus strand of CANPYD010000057.1, from coordinate 4,320 downwards.
GGCACTATCTGCAATCGGTCGTCTATTATAGGAAAAACTGGATGAACGAGAGCAAGAAACAGCTCGAGATCGCCATGCAGATGGATCCCTCCAACCAAAAATACCGCGCCGATTACGACAAGCTCTCTTCGCGTGCGGAGTATAAAACGCAGACGGGAGGGGCGCCCAATACGAACGTCGATCCCGCCGCGGGGCAGGATCAGATGGGCGGCAACGAATGTATCCATCTGTGCAACGCCTGTGCTTGCATGAACTGTCTGTGTAATTGCATGTACTGTTGCAGATGAAACGGACATCGAAGGCTTTCGGGATCGCGCTCTCCGGCGTCGCCTGCGCGGTCGCAGCCGGTGCGCTGACGCTGGGTTCCTATGTCGGGATTCTTTTGATCGCATGTATCCTTGTGGCGGAGATCGCGATCATGGTGCCCCTTTCCAAGGATCAGCTGTGGGGTGCGTCGCTCTGCTATGTGGCAGCGCTCCTCCTCGCCTTTCTCTTTACGGGATTTTACTTCATCAATCTCATTCCCTTTGCGGTATTTTTCGGGCTCCAACCCATCGCAAACTACCTTCAAAAGCGGTTCGCGCGGAACAAGATCGCCTTTTGGGCGGTGGAAGCGGGGAAGGCGGTGTGGTTCGACCTCGCGATGTGGCTGAGTTTCCGCTTTGTCTTTGTCCCCGTGTTCGGGCTGACCGAGACGTTCTGGTACCCCTATGTGGAGAAATACTTCTTCCTCGTGCTCTTTTTGGGCGGCACTGTTTTCTTTGCCGTGTACGACTATTTGATCTTCTACTGCCAACGCGCGGTAAATTCCCTTGTGAGACGGATCCGGAGGTAAAGCATGCAGAAAAACGACGTCTTTGAAGGCTATGCCGTCTCTCTCGGCACCAACGGCGAGGGGATCGTGAGCGAGGGCGGGACTACGGTGTTCGTGCCCTATCTTCTTCCCGGGGAGAAGGCGGAGATCCGCGTTCTCAAAGTCAAGGGGAACGTCGCATACGGAAAGGCGGAGGAGATTCTGATCCCCGCCGAGGACCGCGTCCGCCCCGCGTGTCCCGTGTTTTACCGCTGCGGCGGCTGCCGTCTCCAACACATGCGCTATCGCTCCCAGCTCCGTTTTAAGACCGATCTCGTCAAAAACGCGCTCAAAAAGATCGCGGGGATCGACGTCAAGGTGGAAAACTGCGAGAGGAGCGAAAAGGAATACGGCTACCGCAACAAATTGCAGCTTCCCGTGGGCGTCCTGAACGGGGAAAACGCCATCGGGTTCTATGCGGAGCGCACCCACCGCATCGTCAGGACGGATGAGTGCCCCATTCATCCCGCATGGTCGAAGGAGCTCATTTCCGCCCTCTACCGCTTCATGGAAAAGTGCGGGCTGGACGGCTATGACGAGGAGACCTGCAGGGGGCAGATCCGCCATATCGTCGTGCGGGAGATCAAAAATAAATTTCTCATCACGCTGGTTTCGACGGAGCGGGATCTCAAGGGAATCGATTACTTTTACTATCTCCTCGATCAGGTTTTCCCCGAATATTCCTTCTTTTTGAGCGTGGATACGGGGCGGGACAACGTCGTCTTGAAGGAACCGCCCGTGCTTCTCCGCTGGAAGGGCTCCTACGAGGCGACGGAGGAGGGCATCGCATACGAGGCGGGCGCGTCCACTTTTTTGCAGGTCAACGACGGCGTGCGTGCGAAATTGTACGAAAGGGCCGTCTCTCTCGTCTCGGAAGAGGACATCATCGTCGATTGCTATGCGGGCGGCGGACTGCTCACCGCGATGTTTGCCAAAAAGTGCAAACAGGCGTACGGGATCGAGATCGTCCCCGAGGCAAGCGCCTGCGCCGACGGCTTAAAGAAGAAAAACGGACTTTCCAATATGACGAATCTCTGCGGCAGGGTGGAGGATCTTCTCCCTTCCCTCTTGGAGAAGGAGAGGGACGCCGTGCTCGTCTTTGACCCGCCCCGCGCGGGGATCGACCGCGGGATCGTGAGGGAGGTTCTCAGACATGCCCCCCGCAAAATCGTTATGGTCTCCTGCGACCCCTCGACGCTCGCCCGCGATCTCGGACTTTTGACGGGTTCTCTTCGTGAAACGGAGGACGGATCGCTCGTCAAGACGGAAAACGGGGGTACCATGTACGAGATCTCCCTTGTGCAGCCCTTTGACATGTTCCCCCAGACGCGCCATGTCGAGACGCTGGTTGCGCTCGTGCGGCGGGGGGAAGCGGGCGCGTAAAACGCCGATCGCGCATTCAAACGTAAAAACGGAAAATTGCACACACTGTGCTTAAAACTTAATTTTCGGACGGAATTTCTTATGCAGAATGTCATTGAAGTCACAAAAAATCTCTACTATCTCGGCGGGAGCGACAGGCGGCTCGCCCTCTTCGAGAGCGCCTTTCCCATCCCCCGCGGGGTCAGCTACAATTCCTATCTTCTTCTCGATGAGAAGACGGTGCTCTTCGACACGGTGGATCTTGCCGTCTCCGAGCTGTTCTTCGAGAATTTAGAGTATGCGCTCGGCGGCAGAAAGCTCGACTATCTCATCGTCCATCACATGGAGCCCGATCATTCGGCGAGTTTTCTGAAAGTGATCGAAAAATACCCCGAGGTCATGGTGATCACCAATCAAAAGGTCGCCATGATGCTCAAAAATTATTTCCCCTTCTCGGGGAAGAACGTCCGCCTCGTCAAGGAGGGGGATACGCTGAACGTCGGCAGCCGCAACATCACTTTCGTCCTCGCGCCCATGGTGCACTGGCCCGAGGTGATGATGAGCTTCATCCCCGAGGACGGCATTCTCTTCTCTGCGGACGCGTTCGGGACGTTCGGGGCGCTCGGCGGCAGCATCTTTGCGGACGAACTCTCCTTTGAGCGGGACTTTCTGGACGATGCGAGACGGTATTATTTCAACATCGTCGGGAAATACGGCGTACAGGTACAGTCCGTTTTGAAAAAGGCGGCGGGACTGGATATCAAGACGATCTGCCCCCTGCACGGTCCCGTGTGGAGGACGGCGGAGAGCATCGGTTGGTATCTCGGAAAGTACGATATATGGAGCAAATATTTGCCCGAAGAGCGGGGCGTCGTCCTCTTCTACGCGTCCGTCTACGGGCACACGCAGAACGCCGCGGAGATCCTTGGGACGGAGATCGCAAAACGGGGCGTTCCCGTCAAGCTCTACGATGTTTCGGTGACCCATGTCAGCGAACTCCTCTCCGAAGCGTTCCGCTATTCGCATTTGATCTTCGCCGCCACGACTTACAACAACGGGCTCTTTATCAGCATGGAGAACCTGCTTTCCGACCTCAAAGCGCATAACTTTCAGGGGAGAAAGTACGCCCTCATGGAGAACGGCTCGTGGTCGCCGCAGGCGGGATCGCTCATGGAAAAGACGGTTTCCGAATGGAAGGGTATGGAGAAGATCGGCGAAACCGTGACGGTGCTCTCTTCCGTCAAAGGGGAGACGCGGGAAAAAATCGAAGCTCTTGCGGCGGCAATCGCCGTGGACTATAAAAATTGAAGGAGGATAGAACTATGAAGTATATTTGCAATGTTTGCGGCTATGAGTACGACGAAAGCGCGGGGGATCCCGACAACGGCATTGCGCCCGGAACCAAGTGGGAGGACGTGCCCGACGATTTCACCTGCCCGCTCTGCGGCGTCGGCAAAGAAGAATTTTCCGCAGAATAAGATGGATCAGACAGCTGCCCGAGCGATACGCTCGGGCTTTTTTGTTTTGTTTCGCAAATTTCTTTATGATTTGAGTGCCCTGCGGGCGGCATATCAAGGTGAAAGAAATTTGCGAGGGGTTAAGACTTCTGCCTTGTAATTACGATTCGGCCGTCCCTTTTCTGTTTCACAGGACAGTATGGTTCCCGTAGGGTACCAAATGGGGTGCGCTCAGGTGGGGGTTGCCTTGGCGCCTCCTTAGGAGGAGCTGTCACCGCAGGTGACTGAGGTGGGCATCCTTGGCTCCCCTCTCAGGGGAGCTGTCACCGCAGGTGACTGAGGGGTTTCCCGACGCCGAGTTTCCGAGAACCCTATCCCCCGCTGCGCGGGTACTGTCTCACGCGGGTAGCATCCCGCGTAACTTCGCGCCAAGGGCGGCGCTACTTCGCGGGCGGTGCCCGCTCGTGCCGTGCTTAGTGTAATAAAAATGCGCACGGGGCGTGCCGCCCTTAGTAGCACAATAGAAGTGCGGGCGGGGCGCTTGTCACGACGTTAAGCCGAAGGGGTTCGGCAAATTGAGTCGCCCTACTTCGTCGCTTACGCTCCTCGTGCCGCCCTTAGTAGTACAATAGAAATGCGGGCGGGGCG
>CANPYD010000056.1 GCA_947587775.1 uncultured Clostridia bacterium | reverse complement strand
TATTTTGAGCGCGCCCCAAAGGCGCAAGCTCAAAAGAAATCGAGCGAAACCTTCCAAATCACGGCGCGTGGCGGGGTCTCCCCGCCTGAGCGCACCCTATTTGGTACCCTACGGGAACCTTAATGTAATTGCAAAGCGATGTTCGGAGTGATCCGATTGATGCACGGGGAAGGTTCGCTCGTTCATTTCTTTTCGATGCCCCGCGAGATTCCCCCCACCACCGCCTGCGGCGGAGCCGTCTCGGGCAGGTAGCGTCCTGCCCTCGGTCACCGTTCGCGCGAGATAATGCGCTACTTCGTCGCTGACGCTCCTCGTGCCGCGCTTAGAAAAATTAGAATGCGCGCGGGGCACTCATGTCGCAACGCGCCAAGGATTATCAATCCTTGGCAGGACGCGTTGCTCCACCCCAGAGGGGGCAGGCCTTGTGCAGAGCGAGCGGGGCGAGCAAAGAAATGAACGAAATAAAAGCGAAACATTTGCAATTCAAAGAAATCTGTGCTACAATACCCATGATGAACGTCGTACGGCTCCATGCCAACGCCAAACTCAATCTCACCCTCGACGTCACGGGGAAAGAAAACGGGTATCATATGCTCGATTCTCTCGTCGTAACGGTCGATCTCTCCGACCGCATCGTTCTCAAAAAACGCAAGGACGGGAGGAGTTCTGTCGTCATGCACGGCATGGGGAGCGAGAGCATTCTCCCCGAAGAGAACAACGCCCTGCGTGCCGCGGAACGCTTCTCCGCCGCCTTCTCGACGGCGGGCGCGGACATTACGGTCTACAAAAACATTCCGATCGGTGCGGGGCTCGGCGGCTCCTCGGCAGACGCCGCGGGCGTGCTCCTTGGCATGAAACGTCTCTATGGGGTCCCGGACATGGGTGCGGTGGAATCGCTCGCGGACGAGCTCGGAAGCGATACAAAATACCTTCTCACGGGCGGGCTGGCGCGCATGCGGGGACGGGGCGAAAAGATCGAATTTCTCCCCGAAGAGCCAGAATTGCACTTTCTGCTCCTCTGCCCGAAGGAAGGGGTCTCTTCGCGGGAATGCTATAAAGAATTCGACAGGCTGCAACAATCCTACCCGCCCTGCACGGAAGAGGCCGTCCGCCTGATCCGCGGCGGCATGCTCTCATGGGCGGCGCAGCGCTTTTCCAACCGTCTGTACGACGCGGCGGCCTCCCTTTGCGGGGCCGTGAAAGATGCGTACGCCGAAGCGCGGGCCTTCTCCCCTCTCGGGGCGGCGATGACGGGCTCGGGGAGCGCTTCCTTCGCTCTCTTTGAGACGAGGGAGCTTGCCGAATGGGCGAAGAGCCGAACCCGCGGGAAGAGCCGCGCGATCGTCGCCAAGAGTTTTTATCCGAAAACAAACAAGGAAATCAAAAACCCCTTTGTCCTCGGCGAGGACGAGGGGACGGGAGGCTGATATGGAAGAAAGAATTCTCGACAAGGATGAAGGCAGGGGGATCCGCCTCAAACGCACGGCGGAGGGCGAAACGGACGCCGTAGAGGATACAGACGCTTCCGAAGAGGAAGTGACCCTCACCCTTCCCGACGAAGAGTACGATGAGGATCTTGTGGGGCTTACGCCTTCCCAGCTCCGGGAAGAGCTCGAAAAGCGCGAGAAGGCGAAGCAAGAGGCGATCAGGGAGTGCAAACGGCTGACCGAAGAGGGCAACGCGCATCTTGCGGCGGGCGATTTTGCGGCTGCGGAAAATTCGTTCGGGCAGGCGGTCGTCTATGACGGGGAAGATCCCGACGCCGCGCTGGGCTATTTTGCCGCAGTGACGCAGAACTTCACCGTGACCGAGCCTCTCTACACCGAAGAGCATTCGCAGGAGCTCGCGCGGCTCACCGTGGCGCATGCCCCGCTTCTCGAAAAAATGGGCGGCGTTCTCCGCGCGGAGCGGGACGCTTACAGACAAGAGGAGAAGGAGCTCCGTCCCGTCGTAGAGGAAAAGCAGAGCGTGCGGCGGGCGGCATTTGCGGCGAACCGCAACCACTACACGATCTTCACCTGCGTCTTCCTTTTTTTGACGGCGATCTTTGCGGTCGTCACCGCCATCAGTATTGATAATATTCTCCGCACTCTGAGCAATTTGCCCTTGATCCTCTCGATCGTCTTCGGCGTGCTCACCTTCCTCTCGCTCACCGTCACCGCCGTCTTCGGGACAAAGCTCTTCGGCGCGGTTCGGCTCTGCGCGAGGAACGAAAAGGAAAACGCGACGAGCGGCGGAAAGCGGCTGCTGTTTTTGAAGGAGCGGCTCGAAACGCTCGCCATCCTCTTCCCCGGGGACGAGGAATAAACCATTCGAAAATGCGGAAGCGGCGGGTTCATCCCGCCGCTTTTCTTTGATAAAACGCTCTTTTGAAACTCATAAATTTCCAAGACGGGGCTTTACTTTCGCCCTTTTTGGGTGTATAATAGCGATGAACAGCATTGCGGGATAACTCCCCGCGCGACAGGAGGATACTATGGAACTCATTCACGAAAGCGCAGGCAAGAAATTCTACCGTGACGGCGACAGGCTCATCAAATCCTTTGACGCCAACTACTCCAAGGCGGGGATCCTGAACGAGGCGCTCAACCAGGCGCGCGTCGAGGAGACGAAGCTCAACATCCCCAAAGTGCTCGGCGTGGAAGTCATCGGGGGAAAATGGTCGCTCATCTGGGAGTTTATCGAGGGGGAGACGCTCGAATCGCTCATGCAGAAGCATCCCGAAAAGACGGACGAATATCTCGAATATTTCGTCGATCTCCAGATCTCGATGAGCAAAGAAAAAGTGCCCCTTCTCGGGCACCTGAGAGATAAGATGCACGCCAAGATCTCGGCGAGCGCGTTCCCCGCGACCGTGCGGTACGACCTGCATGTGCGGCTGGACGGTCTGCCCCATCACAACAAGCTCTGCCACGGGGATTTCCAGCCCTCGAACGTCATTATCAAGGCGGACGGCACGCCGTATATCATCGACTGGTCGCATGCGACGCAGGGCAACGGATCGGCGGACGCGGCGAGGACGTACCTCATCTTCAAATTGCAAAAACGCGACGAGCTCGCGGAGAAGTATTTAAGGCTCTTCTGCGCCAAGACGGACACGGCGATCCAGTACGTCCAGCGCATTCTGCCCATTGTCGCGGCCTCGCAGTCCGTGAAGAACAAGCCCGACGAATCGGAGTTCCTCGCAAGCTGGGTCAACGTCTGCGATTGGCAGTAAAGGGGGCCCTTGCTTCCCCTCTCAGGGGAAGTACCCGCGCAGCGGGGGATAGGGTTTCTATAACCCCTCAGTCACGCAAGGACAGCGTGACAGCTCCCCTATAAGGGGAGCCGAGAGTACTCCTTGCTTCCCCTCTCAGGGGAAGTACCCGCGCAGCGGGGGATAGGGTTTTTGAGAACCCCCTCAGTCACCTTGCGGTGACTGAGGGGGTGTCGTTCCGATTCGTACTCCACCCCTTCCGTCACGGCAAGGACAGCCGTGCCACCCACCCCTCAAGGGGTGGGCAAGAGACTGCCCTTCATTCTAATTACTGCGCGAAGCAAAACCACGCTTTTGCGGCAGCGCACTCAATTTGTCGAACCCCTTCGAAAAAATGAACGAAACATTCTAATTTACGGCGCGTGGCAGGGTCTCCCTGCCTAAGCGCACTCAATTTGGTACCCTACGGGAACCATAATGTCGTGTGAAACAGAAAGGGGACGGCCGAATTGTAATTACAAGGCAGAAGTATTAACCCCTCGCTCGTATTTGTTTTGCGCTCGCGCCGACAAGGCGCGAGCGCAAAACAAATACGAGCGAAATTTACGGCAAATATCCCTCAAAAATAATATTATCGACAAAGGGACGAATTTGGGATTCCTCGGAAGGGGAACGCACGACCCATGCAAGGCGCGCGCCCTTGAAGTGCGTGACTTTTCTGCGGGGCAGGTCCTCTTTGCGGTAGCTGATAAAATCGGGCTTCGTGTAAAAATTCAGGGGCAAGTGCTTGATCGCAAACGCCTGAAAGCCCTTCGCCGCCCCCCGTTCCGCCGTTCCGAGCACGCCGCACATAATATCTTTATGCAGCTTTTTATAGGCGTGCACATAGAGCGGGTTGAAGGACTGGACGGCATATTCGCCGCGGTAGCCGCGCATCGCTTCGGACAGCGCCTCTGCGATCTCCCCCGCCTTCACGCCCGCCATATTCTTGATCTCGATGAGCAGGGGGGCGCGCCCGCCGATTCCCTCCAAAAACTCGGAAAACAGAGGGATATGTGCGGGTTCGGACTCCGTTTGCGGGGATCCTTCGACACGCCGCAAGGGCAGCGGCGGCTCAGGATGACGCGGAGAGTCGGGGGCGGAATGACGCGGAGAATCGGGGTCGGAGTGACGCGAAGGGTCGGGAAGGAGCGTAAGAGCCGCAAGCTCTTCATAAGTGCAGTCCGAAACCTGCCGCCTGTCTCCCGTCATGCGGAGAAGATCGTCGTCGTGAAATACGACGATTTTTTTGTCCTTTGTGAAGCGGATATCCGTCTCGATGCCATAGCCTTTTTCGACGGCGGCGCGGAAAGCCGGAAGGGAGTTCTCGGGCATGGTACCCCCGTGGAGCCCGCGGTGGGCAAACGGAGTCGTTTTGAGAAAGGGTTCGATGTACATGTTTCCATTATAGCACGGCATCGCAAAAAATGCAAGGGCGGCGAAAAAGAACTCTTCTCTTGACGAAGCCGCTCCCGTGTGATACAATCATGACAAGGAGAATTCTCATGAAAAAACTTTTTTGTATCCTGCTCTCTGCGGCGCTTGTCCTGCCCGTTCTCTCCGCTTGCGGCGGGGAAACGTGGGACATTTCCAAAAACGGGGACGGGAGCCTCACGGCATTTGTGGAAGAGAAGAACGGGAAGCGCACCCTCGTCGTCGAAGGTGAGGGCGAGATGCGCGACTTCAAAGAGGGCACCCAGCCGTGGTATTCCCGGTGCGGTACCATCGAGGCGGTCGAGGTGGGCTCCAAGGTCACCTCGATCGGATACAACGCCTTCCGCGGCATTCCCGTGCCCTACATCCTGCTCCCCGAGAGCGTTGTTCTCATCGGCAGCGGTGCAGCGGGGATGGAAGTCAAGCTGTTCGCCGAAAATGCCGCCGCGACGGACTTGGGGGCGGTGAATATCTACTATTACAGCGAAACTCTGCCCGAAACCGCCGACGTCTACTGGCAGCAGGACAAGAGCACGGGCGACATCACGGACGGGTTGCATTCCGCTACCCGCCGTTATTTCCGCTATGACGGCACAGGGACGCCCGTCGCGTGGGAGTTTTACAAAGTCCTCTTCATCGGGAACAGTTTTACCTACCGAAACGGGTATGAGGAGCCCGGCACGGGTGTTCCGGGGATCTTCGATGCGGTCTCGGAAGATCTCGGCGTCGCCTGCGAGACGTATATGATCACGGGGCCGGGGTGGCATCTCAAAGATCATGCAAATCCGCAGGACGCGTGCGGGAAGCAGGTCGATCTGCTCCTCAACGCCGTGCACGACTTCGATTATATCGTCTTACAGGAACACAGCACCGACTCCATCGACAAGAATGAGGATTTTGTGAACGGGATCAAGGCGATCCAAGAGAAAGTCGCCGCAACGCAAGACAACGCCGAAGTCGTCCTCTACGAGACGTGGGGCTCCCCCGCCTCGGCGACCGCGAGAAAAACCACCGTCGCGGAGATGGAAGCGGAGCTTAAAACCGTCTATGAAACAGCCGCCGAGGATTGCGGGATCTCTCTTATCTCTTACGTCGGCAAGGCGTTTACGGAGATCTACGGGGCGCACCAAAGCGAGAAGGCCTATTATCTTTGGGATACGGACAACCGCCACCAAGGGTACGTCGGGGCATACTTAAGCGCCTGCGTACACGCTGGGACGCTCTTCGGGCTCGACGTGCGGGAGTGCCTCTACGAGGGCGAGGAGAAAGCGCCCGCACTCACAGACAGTGTTCTTTCTGACTTGCGCGAAGAGGCGTTCAGCGTCGTGTTCGGTTGATGGTGCGCACGGACTTGTTTGAGGGCGAACCCCCTCCCCTACCCCTCCCCCTTACGCAGGGGGAGGGCAAGACACCCCCTCACCGCCTGCGGCGGAGCTCCCCCTCAAGGGGGCGCCAAGGAACGGGGGCGCAAGGGGCTCGTGCGAGCCGCCCTGTCATTTCGACCGAAGCGAAGCGGAGAAATCTCGGCAAGAATAGAGTGGAGATTTCTCGACGGCAGCGCCCGCGGCTACTCGCCGCGGGCGCCTTGCTCGAAATGACATCCCCCTCTGAGGAAGAGGGTTCCGCGCTCAAATATGAAGAGGTAGAAGACGGATATGCCGTCCTCGGGCTCGATGAAGGGTGCACGGACACGACCGTCGTCATTCCCGATTCCGTCACCGATCTCGGCATCCAGTGCTTCTATAAGTGCCAAAACCTCAAAACGGCGAAGATCGGCGCATACTGCAACTATCTCCCCTATGGGTCGTTTGCCCTCTGCACTGCGCTCGAGACGGTGATCGTTCCGATCCAGCTCTCCGTCGTCGATTCCGCCTTTGCGGGATGTGAAAATATCAAGAGCGTTTACTACGAGGGCGAGGAGCTCTGGCCATATTACACGGTCGGACATGAATCCGACGAAAACCCGAAGAATGCGTACGGCAACAAGTATTACAGCGAAGCGGCCTTCTACCTTTACAGTGAAGAGTCCAATCCCGACGGCGGGCACTGGCACTACAACGAAGAGGGCAAGCCCGAGATCTGGGCAGAATAAGTCGCGTCTGAGCACAACGACCGCCGAGGTGGCCCCCATGTCCGCCTTCGGCGGTTTTATTTTGCGGCGAAGGGGGGCATGCCCAAGCCCTACCCCCTCTGGGGGGAGGGTGGCACGGCTGCCCTTGCCGTGACGGATGGGGGGAATAAGGCGGGCATCATCCCCCCCCCCACCGCC
>CANPYD010000055.1 GCA_947587775.1 uncultured Clostridia bacterium | reverse complement strand
CAAGACCTGCCCCTGTTTACGGGGGCGGGTGGCGCGCGTAGCGCGTCAGGTGGGGGCTCCTATTTCAACCCCCACCACCGCCGCAAGCGGCAGAGCCGCCCCCTTCAAAGGGGGCAGCCTCCTACAAGGAGCGGCAAAAGGCCTCAAAAAGTCCCCTTTTTGCGCCTGTAAAAGCCGCGCTGGCGGGTCTCCACGATGTGATACTCCTGCTCCCGTTTGAGGTCGAGAAAGCAGGGACTTTTCGGGGAGGCAAAGAGGAGTTTCCCGCCGATGTCCGCCGCCTCCGCATAGCCGAATGCGCAGAGACACACGGGAATGCCGTATAAAAAGGCCTCCGCGCGCATCAGCGTCTGTTCGAGACTTTCGGAAAGCTCTTCGAATACCACGATCGCGACTTCCGCGCCGCAAACGGAGAGCGTTTGAAGCACCTGCGGGAAATAGAGATCTTCCCCCACGACGACGCCCAATTTTCCCGCCGACGTATCAAAGATCTTGACGCCCGCGCCGCTCCTGTACTCCCCTCCGTCCATGCGGTTGATCATGTCGGAAACGCCCAAAATGCGCCCCCGCTCGGCGACGACGACGGATTTCCGCCGTATGCCGCGCGCGTCCGTATAGCATCCGCAGAGCACGACGTTCTTCTGTTCCTTGGAGAGGAGCGCGACGTCCTCGAAGAGACTGGTCTCCCCCTTGAGTTCCCTCTCGTAGCTCACCTTACCGAGCGCCTGAAAGGAAAAACAGACGACGTCGGCGATGTCGCCCTCGTATTTTTCCGCATACTCGCTGAGACTTCCCCCCGTGACAAAACAAATGCGCATACTACCATTGTATCGCGCAAAAGAATTTTTTGTGAATCTGTGTCGGAAGATAGAAAGCGCCGCCGAACATGTTCGGCGGCGCGTTTCCGTCTTCAAAAGACGGTTATTCCTGTTTTGTTTTGAGAAGATCGCGGATTTCCGCAAGGAGTTCTTCCGTCGTAGGAGCGGGTGCGGGAGCGTTCTTGGCAGCTTCCGCCGCTTCTGCATCAAGCTTCGCCTGCTTGTCGGCAGCGGCTTTTTGGATCTGTTCCGGGCTCTTACCTTCGGAACGGAGCGCCTTGATCTCTTCCTTCGTGAGCGGATCATACTTTGTCTTCTGCTTCTGCGCACCCTCATGAACGGAGTTGATCACCTTGATGATGATGAAGAGCACGAGCGCAATGAGAAGGAAGTTAATGACCGCCGTGATGAATGCGCCCCAGTCGATGTAAATGGAGTTCGCAAGGTCGATCTGCGTCGTCGCCGCACCCGCTTCATCAAGCAAATACGCCTTGTGAAGATAGGTGTAGACTTCTTCAAGACCCTTCCCGCCCGTGATCGCGAACAGAACCATGTTGATGAGGGGCATCAGGATCTGGTTGGTCAGAGCCGTGACGATCGCACTGAACGCACCGCCGATGATCACGCCGACGGCCATGTCGATCACGTTGCCGCGGGTGATGAACGCCTTGAATTCTTTGAAGAATCCTTTCTTTTCTTTTGCCATAAAGTTACCTCCGATATATTTTTATTATTTTTTTCAGTTTCGCCAGTGCAGACCCGACGGGCCTGTCCAGACGGAATTGCCAGTTGCCCCCTTGCGTACCGGGGAAATTCATGCGCGCCTCGTTGCCGAGCCCCAAGACGTCTTGTATGGGAATGACTGCAAGCCGCGCGTCCGATTCAAGCGCGAGGCGGATGAGCGCTTCGGGGAAATTCTGCCCGTCCTTTCTCAGCCGCATGTGGATCCCGCGCTCTTCGAGTGCCATTGCAAGCCTTGCGCGGAAGAGAATGAAATCCTCTGCAGCAAGGGAATCCACATATCCCTTCACAGTGTCGTTATCGTGCGTACCCGTGTAGCAAACGCTGTTTTCGGGGATATTTTTGGGCAAAAATTCGTTATCGGGGTTGCCGTCGAAGGCAAACAGCAGAACCTTCATGCCGGGGAAGCCTGTCCGCGCGAGAAGGGATCTTACGCCGTCGTCGATCAAGCCGAGATCCTCCGCAATGATCCGCTTTCTTCCCGAAAACCCCCCGAAGAGTTTTTCCTTGGGGCCGTTCTGCCAAACGCCGCACTTCGCGGACTCCGCCCCCGCGTCGATCTCATAGTAGCGGTCAAGCCCGCGGAAATGGTCGATGCGGATGAGATCGAAGAGCTCCAGCGCCCGCGAAAGCCTTGCATGCCACCACGCGTAGTGCTGTTTTTCGTGCTCCTTCCAGTCGTACACGGGATTGCCCCAGAGCTGCCCGTTCTCCGAGAAATAATCGGGGGGAACGCCCGCCACTTTCTCGGGTTTGAGATCTTCGTCCAACTTGAAAAGGGTCGGATTCGCCCAGACGTCCGCACTGTCCTCTGCAACATAGAGCGGAAGATCGCCGATGAGTTTCACGCCCAAGCCGTTGCAGTACTCTTTGAGCGCCCGCCATTGCAGGTCAAATTCGTATTGGAGAAAGTTCCAGAAGAGGTATTCCTCGTGGTGTTCGGTGCGGAACTTCTCGAGTGCGTCGGGATCATGGCGCTTGATCGGCTCTTCCCAATCGCGAAAGCTCCCGCCGAATACCGTCTTTGCCGTCATGAAGAGGGCGTAATCCTCGCTCACGCCGCTCTTGATATAGGCGCGGAAATCGTCGTTATCGAAGTGGAACCGCGAAAAAGCGGTGCGGAGCGTCGCGTACCGCTCCGTATAGAGCACGCCGTAATCGAGTTCCTTATGCTCCGCACATCTGAGCTCTTCCCGCGTGAGCAGTCCCTGTTTTGCGAGGAGCTCTAAATCGATGAAATAGGGATTACCGGACGTGCAAGCGACCGAACTGTACGGCGAATCCCCGTACCCCGTCTGCACGAGCGGCAGTACTTGCCAGTATTTTACGCCGCTTGCCGCAAGACTTTTCGCAAAGGCGTATGCTTCTTTTCCGAGCGAGCCGATGCCGTACTTCCCGGGGAGGGAAGAGATATGGCACAGGACGCCCGCGCTTCTTAATTCTTTTTCCATAAGTAGTTTCAGATCCGAAGCGCCGCGAACCGCCGCATTGCTTCCTCCGTTTTTTCGTGTGTATTGAACGCCGTCAGGCGGAAGTACCCTTCGCCGTTTTTACCGAACCCGCACCCCGGCGTACCTACGACGTTTGCTCTTTCCAGAAGATGATCGAAAAAGCTCCAGCTGTCCATGCCCCCGGGGCACTTCATCCATATGTAAGGGGAATTGACGCCCCCCGTAAAGGGGATCCCGAGGCGGGTGAGGCAGTCCGAGATGATCCTTGCGTTTTGCCGATAGTATGCGATATTTTCGGCGGTCTCACGCTTTCCCTCTTCGGTAAATACCGCCGCCGCCCCCATTTGCGCTACATAGGACGCGCCGTTGAACTTGGCGGATTGCCGTCTCGCCCAAAGGCGGTTGAGGGAAAACCCCTCCCGTTTGAGCGCCTTCGGAACGACGGTATAGCCGCACCGCACGCCCGTGAAGCCCGCCGTCTTGGAAAAGGAGCAGATCTCGATCGCGCACTCCTTCGCCCCTTCCGCCGCATAAATACTGCGGGCAAGGGACGGATCTGTGACGAAAGATTCGTACGCCGCGTCATAGAGAATGACCGCGTCATTTTTCAAAGCGTAGTCCACCCACACTTTGAGCTCTTTCGCGGTGTAGGCCGCCCCCGTGGGATTGTTTGGCGAACAGAGATAGATGAGATCCGCGCGGACGCGTTCATCGGGCATGGGCAGAAAGCCGTTCCCTTCGTTCGCATCCGCAAAGAGGATCTTCCTTCCCGCCATGATGTTGGTATCGAGATAGGCGGGATAGACGGGATCGGGAATGAGCACGGTGTTTTCCGCCGAGAAGAGATCGCTCAGATTCCCGCAGTCCGACTTTGCGCCGTCGGAAATAAAAATCTCCTCTTTTTCGAGCCCGATCCCCTTTTCCGCATAGCTTTTGATGAGGGAATCGAGGAGAAGGTCGTACCCGAAGCGGGTCGCGTCGGGCGCATAGCCGTGAAATGTGTCCTTGTGACTCAAGTCGTCCACCGCTCTTTGCATCGCTTTGATGACGGCGGGCGGGAGCGGCCGAGTGACGTCCCCGAGGGAGAGGCGGATGACCTCTCTTCCGGGATGAGCTGATAAATATTCGGCGGTCTTAGCGCCGACTTTTGCGAAGAGGTAGGAATCCTTAAGTCTTAAAAAATTCCCGTTGATCCTCATACTTCCTTTTCATGATGACGCACTGCCGCGCGGATAAATTCGCGGAAGAGCGGATGGGCGCTGTCGGGACGGGACTTGAACTCGGGGTGGAACTGCACACCGACAAAGAAATCGCTTCCGTCGATCTCGACTGCCTCGCAGAGCGTTCCGTCGGGGGAAGTCCCCGCGATCCTCATGCCCGCCGCCTCGAACGCGGCGCGGTAATCGTTGTTGAATTCGAAGCGGTGGCGGTGCCTCTCGCTGACGAGATCGGCGCCGTATGCCGCCTTCATGCGTGTTCCTATGATCTTGCAGGGGTACGCGCCGAGGCGCATCGTCCCCCCCATCTTGACACCGTACTGATCGGGCATGAGGTCGATGACGGAATGTTTTCCCTCGGGGGTAAACTCGGAGGAATTCGCATCCGTGATCCCGAGGATGTTCCGCGCATACTCGATGACGGCGACCTGCATGCCGAGGCAGATCCCGAGGAAGGGCAGCGCGTGCTCGCGGGCGTATTGGCAGGCGACGATCATTCCTTCCACGCCTCTTACGCCGAAGCCGCCCGGGATGATCACCCCGTCGACCCCGCTGAGCTGGCTTTTCACATTCTTCTCATTGAGTTTTTCGGTATCCACCCACGAGATCTCGACCTTCGCGTCCGACTCATACCCGCCGTGGGCGAGCGCTTCCGCAACGGAGAGATACGCATCGTGCAGACGGACGTACTTGCCGCAGAGCGCGATCTTCACCGTCTTACTGCGGGCGTGGATGCGGGAGAGCATTTCCTGCCAATCGGTGAGGTCGATCGTCTTCGGATCGAGATGCAGGATCCTGCAAACGGTCGCGGAGAAATTGCTCCTCTCGAGCATCATGGGCGCTTCGTAGAGAATGGGAACGGTGAGATTTTCGATACAGCAATCGGGCTCCACGTTACAGAACATTGCGATCTTTTCGCGGATCTCCTGCGGCATCGGCTGATCGACGCGGGCGACGATGATATCGGGAAAGATGCCCATTCCCTGCAATTCCTTGACGGAGTGCTGGGTGGGTTTGCTCTTGAACTCCTCGGATCCCGAGATGAACGGGACGAGCGTCACATGGATAAAGCAGCAATTCTCCCTTCCTACTTCGCGGGCGACCTGACGGATCGCCTCGATGAAGGGCTGGGATTCGATATCGCCCGTCGTGCCGCCGATCTCGGTGATGACGATGTCGGCGCCCGCGGTCTTTCCTACCTGATAAATAAAGGACTTGATCTCGTTCGTGATGTGAGGAATGATCTGGACGGTCTGCCCGAGATATTCCCCCGCCCTCTCCTTGTTGAGGACGTTCCAGTACACCTTTCCCGTCGTCAGGTTGGAGAATTTATTGAGATCTTCGTCGATGAATCTTTCATAATGCCCGAGGTCGAGATCGGTCTCCGCACCGTCTTCGGTGACATACACTTCTCCGTGCTGGTAGGGACTCATGGTGCCGGGGTCGATATTGATATAAGGATCGATCTTTTGGGACGCGACTTTATAGCCGCGCATCCTGAGAAGCCTCCCGAGCGACGCGGCGGTAATGCCCTTTCCGAGTCCCGAGACGACTCCGCCCGTTACAAAGATGTATTTCGTCATATTCTATCCTTCTTCGGAAGTTCAGACTTCCGCGATCCCCGTAAAAGAGATCTCGGCGGGGCCCGTCATAAAGACGTTTCCGCCCGTATATGTGACGGTGAGATCGCCGCCCTTCAGATGAACGGTGACCTCCCCCGCTTCGCAGAAGCCGTTCAGGATCGCCGCAACCGCCGCGGCGCATGCGCCCGTCCCGCACGCCAACGTCTCCCCGCTCCCGCGCTCCCAGACGCGCATTTTCAGCTCGTTTTTCGAGACGATACTTACAAATTCGGTATTGACCCGTTCGGGAAAGGCGGGATGATGTTCAAACAGCGGGCCGATCCTTTCAAGACAGACGGCGGAGGGATCCTCGCAGAAAACCACGCAGTGGGGATTCCCCATCGAGAGGCAGGTCACGCGGTAGGTCTCTCCCCCGACGATCAGAGGATGGCACAGGATGCGCCTGCCCTCAAACAATGCGGGGATACGGTCGGGCGAAAAGGTCGGCTTTCCCATATCCACACGGAAGAGATCAACCCGCCCGCGGGGTTTGAGAGGTTCGATCCTCTTGATCCCCGCTCTCGTTTCCACGGTGAGGACGTCTTTGCGGACGCCTTTGAGGTCACAGAGGTATTTTGCGACGCACCTGATGGCATTGCCGCACATCTTCCCCTCGCTCCCGTCGGCGTTGAACATGCGCATTTTCGCATCCGCTTTTTTACTCGGAAGAATGAGGACGATCCCGTCTCCCCCGACCGAACGGTGACGGTCGGAGAGCTTTACGGCAATGTCGGAGGGAGCCCGCAGAGGGCGTTCAAAGCAATCGAAAAAGAGGTAATCGTTCCCGATCCCGTGCATTTTTACGAACTGCAAATTCATTCCATTTTGATATATTCGTCACGTTCCGCTCCGACGGAGACATACGTAATTTTGCAGCCGCAGAGCTTTTCGAGCAAACGGATATAGTCGAGCGCCTCTTTGGGAAGATCGGAGACGTTGCGGCACTGCGAAATATCGCAGCCCCACCCCTTGACCTTCCCGAAGACGGGCTTACATGCGGGGAGCACATCGGGATAGGGAAATTCGTGCAAGATCTTCCCGTCCAGTTCATACGCCGTGCAGATCTCGATCTCGTCGTAGACGGACAAAATATCGAGCTTGGTGAGCGCGATCTCGTCCGCCCCCTGACAGC
>CANPYD010000054.1 GCA_947587775.1 uncultured Clostridia bacterium | reverse complement strand
AAAGATTACCAATCTTTGGCAGGACGCGTTGCTCCACCCCTTCAAAGGGGGCAGGTCTTGCCCCCTCCGTGGGAGGGAAGGAGCGGCGCAGCTCACAGTGCACCGCACTGTTGAGCAGAATTGCGCCGCTCCACTCAATTTGTCGAATCCCTTCGACTTAATGTAGTAACAAGCGCCCCGCCTGCATTTCTATTGTGCTACTAAGGGCGGCACGAGCGCAAATCTACGACAGAAATCTCGTCGGGCGGAAGGCGAAGAGCCAGAAGAGGAGCCACAGCGCCGCGACGCCGCCGAGGGAGAGGATCGCGCGGTAGACGTAAACATTCCCCGCGCACAGAAATAACAGAAGGTTGAACCCGCCGAGCGCATAGACGCTCGCACACATCCCCAAGAAAATCAAAATGCCGCTCATGATCCACGTCGTGTATTTCATGGCGGCAGTATCTGCAGTATAGAATTTTTTACGCATTCAGGAGATATTTTCCAGAACGAGCTTGTCGAAGGGGACGCTCTCCATAAAATCGGCGGGGCGGAACACGACATGGCGGAATTTGGCATACTGAAAGATATGCTGTTTCAAAAGCAGCGGCGTCGGGACGTCCAGTTTTTCGCAGATCTCCGAAAGATATCTGAAAAAATCGGCATAGACGAATTTTTCCATGCTTTCGTACACCGTCTGTTTTGCAATATGATCGTCGGAATAGACTTTTCCCCAAATGCGGAACATATCTTAATTATATACGATATTTTCAAAAAAAGCAATGAGAAACTTGCGGGAAAGTGGAAAGATAGTTGACAATTTTCCCTGAATGAGCTATAATAAACGCAGATTGGGGCTACCGTGGTTTCCGTAAAGGGGGAAATCACGGTATGCTTTATAAAAAGAACGCGCAAATGCGCGAAAAAGGGGTAAACTATGGCAGAGCAGTTCTTTATGACCAAGAAAGGCTACGACGAGGCGGTGAAGCAGCTCGACTACCTCACCAAGGTGAAGCGTGCGGAGATCGTGGAGCGTATCCAGGAAGCCCGCAGCCACGGCGACCTTTCGGAAAACGCCGAGTACGATGCGGCGCGCAACGAGCAGGCGGCGAACGAGGGAGAGATCCTCGAACTCGACTATAAGATCAAAAACGCCGTCATTATCGAGGAGAATGAGGACAATTCCGCCGTCCATATCGGCTCCAAAGTCACCGTCTACGACGAGGACATGGAGGAAGAGGCGACGTATACCATCATGGGCACGACGGAAGCGGACGCCATGCACAACATCATCTCGAACGAGAGCCCTGTGGGCGCGGCGCTTCTCCGCCACAAGAAGGGCGAACGCGTCACCGTCAAGGCACCCACCGGGGAATATATCCTTAAAATTCTGAAAATTGACTGAAAAAAGGACGCACCATGGAAGAAAACATCAATCCGGAGGGGCTCATCGAACAGGCCCGCATCCGCCGCGAAAAACTTTCGAAGCTCATCGAAGCGGGGCAAAACCCGTATGAAATCACCCACTATCCCGTGACCGACCTCTCCCGCGACATCCGCGAGAATTTTGCCGCATACGAGGGGAAGGAAGTCACGGTTGCGGGGCGTCTCATGTCCCGCCGTATCATGGGGAAGGCGTCCTTTTCGCACATCTCCGACGCGAAGGGCATGATCCAGATCTATGTCACGCGGCAGGACGTGGGCGAGGAGAAATACGCCGCCTATAAAAAGGATTTCGACATCGGCGATATCGTCGGCGTCAAGGGATTCGTCTTTCAGACGCAGACGGGGGAAGTCAGCATTCATGCGACCGGACTCGACATGCTCTCCAAGGCGCTCCTTCCCCTGCCCGAAAAATTCAACGGGCTTCAGAACCAGGACATGAAGTACCGTCTCCGCCACCTCGACCTCATCATGAGCGAGGACGTGCGGGAGACCTTCTATAAGCGCGCAAAGATCATCTCGGGGATCCGCAACTTCCTCGACGGGCGCGGCTATCTCGAAGCGGATACGCCCATTTTGCTCCCCCTCGAGATCGGAGCGGACGCCCGTCCCTTCAAGACCCACCACAACGCGCTCGACCTCGACATGTATCTGAGGATCGAGACGGAGCTCTACTTAAAGCGGCTCATCGTCGGGGGATTCGGCAAAGTCTATGAGATGGGGCGCATCTTCCGCAACGAGGGCATGGACGCGAAGCACAACCCCGAGTTTACCACCGTGGAGATCTACGAGGCATACGCCGACTATCACACGATGATGGATCTCGTCGAAGAGATGTACAAACACGTCGCCATGCTCGCCTGCGGGACACTGCAGGTGGAGTATCAGGGCGTGACACTCGACCTCTCCAAGTGGGAAAAACTCACCATGACCGAGGCGGTGAAGAAGTACTCGGGCGTCGACTTTTCGCTCGTCTCCTCGGATGAGGAAGCGCAAAAGCTCGCCGCGGAGCACCATATCGAGCTTGAAAAGGGGAAGGACAGCAAGGGACATATCCTTGCGGAGTTCTTCGACGCCTATGTGGAGGACAAGCTCATCCAGCCCACGTTTATCTATGAATACCCCGTGGAGATCTCCCCCCTCGCAAAGCGGAAGAAGGACGATCCCACGATGACCGAACGGTTCGAATATTTCATGATGGGGATGGAGATGGGCAACGCCTTCTCCGAGCTCAACGACCCCATCGACCAACGCCGCCGCATGGAAGAACAGGCCGCAAAAAAGCGGGCGGCGGGCGCCAATGCGGAGGTGGACGAGGATTTCCTCGATGCGCTCGAACACGGCATGCCCCCCACGGGCGGGCTCGGGCTGGGCGTCGACCGCCTCGTCATGCTCCTCACAAACAGCCCTACCATCCGCGACGTGCTGCTCTTCCCGACGATGAAACCCAAGAAATAAAGAGGGGAAACAGTGGACGCAAAGATCACAAAACACAGGCTCGCCGTCCTGTTGTCATATGACTGGTTGAAGATGATCGTCGCCGCCGTGGCAGTCGTTGCGTCGGTTGTCGTCCTTTTTACCATGATCACGACCCGTCCGACAGTCGCCCAAAGGTACATCGTATACAGCATGGGCGGGCTCGTGCCGGGGCGGGACAGCGCCTATCTTTCCGAGTCGCTGGAAGGCGAGTTTTCCTACGATATCCTCGATATTTCCATGGAGAATTTCGCGGAGGGGTCGATGGGGAACTCCACGTTCAGCGCCCGCCGCAGTGTTTTGGAAGGCAGCGCCCTCTTTGTCTCCGATGAACCGTCGGACGCGGATACCCCTTCGACGTTCACATCCATCTGCCAAAGCGGGATCTCACAGATGAACACCCCCGACGAACGCATGGCGCTCTTCCTCGACTTTGACCGGCTCATGCTCGATTGCGAGGACTATCTCATGAACTTTTACGGCGAGGACTGGGAGAATTGCGCCACGCCCGACATGGGTAGGGTCCGCGTCTGCTTCATGCAGCGGAACGGCTCGGACAAGCGGTTCAAGACGGACGCGCAGAAGGAAGCGGGCGTGCAGTCCGAAGCGGCGCGGATCGCCCTTATCCGGGAAAACTACCTTGCCGTGCGCGAGGCGTTTGAAAAGGGCGGGCTCTCTACGGTCGGCTATCACAGCGAATACGTCGACCGCACCTACAACGTCGGGATCAATCTCAGCAAGCTCACGGGGATCGCCGATCTCTTCTATTACGAAAACGCCGATCATAAAATTTCGACCGAAAAACTCACCCTGCTCTTCTTCAACAACGGCGAAGAGGGGGGAGATTCCAAATACGAGAATTTTAACTTTCTCGGCTATCTTCTGAGGACGTATGCGCCTGTATATTCGTGAGATGCTCGCCTCGCAGGGGACGCATCTCTCCTTTCATACCCCCGGGCATAAGCGGGCAGGCGAGGACATCACCGAACTGAGCTATTCCGACAGTCTTCTCTCTCCCCGCGGCGTCATTGCGGCGGCGGAGAAGGATCTTGCGGAAATCCTCGGCGCGGCACGAAGTTTTATTTTGACGGACGGGAGCACCTGCGGGATCTTCTCCATGCTCTATGCCTTAAAGACGCGGGGCGTGCGCTCGCTCGCCTATCCCGAGCATTCCCACCGCAGCGTTTCAAATGCCTGCCGCGTGCTGGGGATTACGTCCGTTCTCATTCCGCAGACGGCGAAACAGGGGATCCCCATGCAGCCTTCCGCGACGGAGATCGAGGGGGCGGTAAAACAGGCGGACGCGCTCCTTCTCACTTCTCCCGATTATTACGGTTTTCTGGCACCCATGTCCGAGGCGCGAAAAATTTGTGCCACCCATGCCAAGCCCTTCATCATCGACGGCGCACACGGGGCCCACCTGCACTTTACGGACATGTATGCGGGAAATTACGCCGATATGTGGGTGGACGGCGTGCATAAATCCCTGCCCGCACTCACGCAGGGGGCGGTCGTCTCTGCAAAGACGGAACTGTGGGCGGCGGCGCTCCGCGAGGGCGTGCGCACCTTCCGCACGACTTCCCCTTCCTACCCCATCATGGCGAGCGTTGAGGAAGCGGTCAAATTCCCCCGCAACCCGATGATCGAGGGGGCGGCGGAGGAGACAAAACGGCGGCTCGGGGCGATCCGGAACGACGACTGGACGAAGATCGCGGTCTTTTTCGGGGCGTACGCGGAGGATGCGGAACGCGCGCTCGAAGCGGCGGGAGTCTATCCCGAATTCAACGATCAAAACTACCTGATGTTCTACCTCTCCCCCTGCACGAAACGGGAAGATCTCCTGCGGCTCGAAGAGCTTCTCAATGGGCTTCCCCGTGCCAACGCGGAAGGGGCGGAACTTGGCGTGATCCCCATCTATTCGGAGGAATGAATGCGGCGGCTTTTGCGGGAGACAACTGCATACAAGGGCATGCGGGCGGAGATCCACGCCACCCTCGTCGTCTTTCCCGACGAAAAGTATCTGCGCCCTCTCCTCAGGGAGTGCGCAAAGGCGTTTTTCGGCGCGGAAGACGGGAGCCGCCTCGCAAAACTTCTGGACGAGGAGCACTTTTCGGATTGCCTGTTTTTGCCTGAAGAGGGCGGAAAACTCACTGCCGAGATGGGCGCGAGGATCGTCGACGAGAGCGTTCTGCGCCCCGTCGAGGGGAACAAAAAGCTGTTCGTGCTCGACAATTTCCATACCGTCACCCCGCTCGTCCAGAATAAACTTCTGAAATCGCTTGAAGAGCCCCCCGCGGGCGTATACTTTTTACTGGGAGCCGCCAACGAACACGCCGTTCTGCCGACGGTCCGCTCCCGCGTCAAGCAGATCGCCGTTCCCCCCTTTTCGGAGAATGAGATCTTCGGGGCGCTCTCCCGCATGTATCCCGATGCGGCGGGGAAGAAGGAGGCGGCGGCAGCCTGCGGCGGCGTGTTCTCCGTTGCAGAGACCCTCTTGAAAGGGGGCGGCGAGGAGTTCCTCCGCGCGGAACAGTTTTTGTCGGGCGAGGATACCGAGGCGTTCTGCCGCAGCCTGTCCGACAGAAAGGACGCAAAGAGCTTTTTTGCGGCGGTGCGGCTGGTGCTCAGGGACGCCCTTCTCATTTCCCGCGGCGGGGAACGTTACGCGGCGCGCAGCAGTGAGGGGACGAAAAAAATTGCCCGTCTGTACCCTGCGGGCGCGGCGATCCGCGGGCTCGCTCTCGTGGAAAACGCCGAACGGGAGATCGGCTTCAACGCGAATTTTTCGCAGTGTGCGCTTGCACTGTCCGTCGGACTCAAAAAGGAGAGAGAAACATGGCAAAAGTTGCAGTCATAAAATTCAAAAACAGCAAACCCTACTATTTCAGCGCGGGAAAATTAGAGCTGAAAAAGGGGCAGAACGTCGTCGTGGAGACTTCCCGCGGGATCGAGTTCGGCACGGTCGCCGAGCCCGAACGCGAGGTGCCCGACGAGTCGGTCACATCCCCCCTCAAACCCGTCATCCGCATCGCGGACGAACAGGATCTCGAGACGGTGAAGCGGCATGAGGAGCGCCGCGGGGAGGCCATGCGCATCTGCCGCGAGAAGATCGAAAAGCACAAGCTCCAGATGAAGCTCATCGACTGCGAATTTACCTTCGACGGCACCAAGGTCATCTTTACCTTTACGGCGGAGGGCAGGGTGGACTTCCGCGAGCTCGTCAAGGACCTCGCTTCCACCTTCCACCTCAGGATCGAGCTCAAACAGGTCGGGATCCGCGACGAGGCGAAGATCTTGGGCGGGATCGCGCCCTGCGGCAGGGAGTGCTGCTGTGCGGGATGCTTCCCCGATTTCAAGAAGGTCAGCATCAAGATGGCGAAAAACCAAGGGCTGTCGCTCAACCCGGGGAAGATCTCGGGGCTGTGCGGGCGGCTCATGTGCTGCCTTGCCTATGAGGACGAGTATTACGCGGGCGTCTGCAAGAAGATGCCCAAGATGGGTTCCACGGTCTCCACGCCCGAGGGCAAGGGGACGGTCATCTCCATGAATATGCTCAAACTCAAAGTGCGCGTCAAGATCGAAAAGGAAGGCGCGCTCCTCTTCCGCGATTATGGGCTGGATGAGATCAAATTCAAGCGCGGGCAGAACCGCGAGGACGAGGACGACGACGGGGACGGGAAAATTCCCGATGATACAAAATAATCCCCAAAAAACCTTTACGAACGCAAAAAGATGTGATATAATACGGATAAGATCATTTATGGAGGAAACGGAAATGGCACATAAAATTTCGGATGAGTGCATATCCTGCGGCGCATGCGCGGATACCTGCCCCGTCGGCGCGATTGCACCCGGTGATACGACGTATGTCGTCGATCCCGATGCCTGCATCGACTGCGGCGCTTGCGAGGACGGCTGCCCCGTCGGCGCGATCAAAGCTGAGTAAGCGAATCAAAAGGCGCGGATCCCCGCGCTTTTTTGCTATTACGGACATCCCATAGAAGGCAGCGAGAGGGGTAGCTGCCCCCTTTGAAGGGGGCGGCTCCCGCGTAGCGGGTGGTGGGGGTTGAAGCAGGGAAACCCCCACCCCTACCCCGCCCCCTTGAAAAGGGGGCAGGCGGCTTTTTTGACTCTTGGCGCCCTTGGCGCCCCTTGTAGGGGGAGTCGCGCAGCCCCACCCCCTTGCTTCCCCTCTTATGGGGAGTCGCGCAGCCCCACCCCTTGCTTCCCCTCTTAGGGGAAGTACCCGCGCAGCGGGGGATAGGGTTTTTGAGAAC
>CANPYD010000053.1 GCA_947587775.1 uncultured Clostridia bacterium | reverse complement strand
CGGAGAAGATGAAGAAGGTGGAGCAGTACGCATGGACGCCGCCGTGAAGCTGCATGCCGTTTGCGATCGCCGCCATCGCGTGTTCGCGGATGCCGAAGTGCATGTTTCTGCCCTCATAGGAGCCGGGGGCGAAATCGCCGTAGGTGACCGCGTCCGTATTCTTCATATCGGAGAGGTTGGAGGGAGCGAGGTCCGCACTGCCGCCCATGAGCGTCGGGGTGACCGCCGCGATCTTTTGGAGCACCTGCGCGGAAGTCTGGCGGGTCGCCATGGGCTTTTCAAAGGCGAAGAGCTCTTCCATTTTGGTGTAATCGGGAAGTTCGCCCTTCATCGCCGCCTTGTACTCTGCGGCAAGTTCGGGATACTGCTTTTCGTATTCGGCGAACATCGCCTTCCATTCTCTCTCGCGCTTTGCGCCGCGTCTGCCCGCCGTCTTGCAGTGTTTGAGCACTTCTTCGGGCACTTCGAAGGGGGCAGAGGTCCAGCCGAGCTTTTCCTTCGTTTTTTGAAGATTTTCAACGCCGAGAGGGGAGCCGTGACACTTGTGGCTGCCTTCGAGGGGGGTGCCGTACCCGATCTTCGTCTTGCAGATGATGATCGAGGGGTGTTTCGTATCCTTCTGCGCCTTGCGGATGGCATTCGCGATCATCAGCACGTTATCGGGGTTTTTGACGAGATCGACATGGATTACCTGCCAGTTCTGCGCCTTGAAGCGGGCGCCGACGTCCTCTTTGAAGGTAATGTCGGTATTTCCCTCGATGGTGATGTCGTTATCGTCGTAAAAGAGAATGAGCTTTCCGAGCTCGTGCGTGCCCGCGAACGAGCATGCCTCGTAGGAGATCCCCTCTTCGAGACAGCCGTCGCCGCAGAGCGCATAGGTATAGTGATCGACGATGGGGAAGCCTTCGCGGTTGAATTTTGCAGCGAGGTGCGCTTCCGCAACCGCCATACCCACGGCGTTTGCGATGCCCTGTCCGAGGGGGCCCGTCGTCGTCTCGATGCCCTTTGTGTGGCCGTATTCGGGATGGCCGGGCGTCTTACTTCCGAGCTGGCGGAAGTTTTGAAGATCTTCCACGGTGAGCCCGAACCCATAGAGATAGAGCAGGGAGTAGTTGAGCATGGAACCGTGCCCCGCGGAGAGGACGAAGCGGTCGCGGTCGTCCCATTTGGGATCTTTGTTATTGAACTTCAAAAAATTCTGCCAAAGCGTGTAGGCGATGGGGGCGGAGCCGAGCGGGAGCCCGGGATGCCCCGAATTTGCCTTCTGGATCGCTTCCGCCGAAAGAATGCGGATCGCATTGATGGTTGTCTGTTTCATATCAATATCTCCTTATGATTTTTTCGGATTTTATTTTAATTTTTCGGTCTCGAGGAAGTCGTACTTTTTCAAAAATTTATACAGTTCCGCCTTCATCTTTGCGACGCCGCCAACCGAATTGCTCTCGAGGTTTACGGGCATGATAGGCTCGTGTAGACTCATTCGAAGAAGCGTCCACCCGTCGCCGTGGGCATGGTCGAAGTTGACGCGCACGCCTTCGAAACTGCTCGGCGCAAGCGAGAGATAGGGCGTTTTTCCGATGTATTCGCGGAAGGCAGTGAGAACTTCCTCGCCGAGCGTCTTGAAGTCGACGCCCGCCTTGAAGTGCAGCCGCACCTCTTCCGCCTCCATGGGTTCGGGAAGATCGCGGATGAGGCTTTCGAGATCGCCTTTCTTGGCGAGGGCGATGAGGAGCCGTGTTACGAGGTACGCGCCGTCGTCGAGGAAATAGTTCTCTTTGAGCGCGGCGTGTCCGCTCGTCTCGATGGCAAGCGGCGAGTATTCCCCCTCGGCATTGAGCCGCTTGCTCTCGTTGATGACGTTCTTATAGCCCCGTTTGAAACGGCGGTGGACGCCGCCGCGGCTCTCGATAAACGAAGTCAGCCCGTCGCTCGTCACGGAGTCGGTGACGATGACGCCCTTCTTCTCTTCGAGAAGAATGGCGGAGATGAGTGCGATCAGGCGGTTGCGGTTGATCTCCTTGCCGTCGGGAGCGACTGCGCCCGCCCTGTCGACGTCCGTATCGAAGATGATGCCGAAGTCGGCATGATTTTTGACTACCGCGGCGCAGACGGACTGCATGGCCGTCTCATTTTCGGGATTGGGGATATGGTTCGGGAAGCTGCCGTCGGGCTCTGAAAATTGGGAGCCCTCTGTGTCCGCGCCGAGCGGCTTCAGGACGAGGTCGGCATAAAATCCTCCCGCGCCGTTGCCCGCGTCGACGACGATCCTTTTCCCCTTGAGCGGTTCCTGTTTTCCCGTCTCGCGGCGGACCTTTTCGACGAGCCCTTGTGCGTAAGTTGCAAGATAGGGCTTTTCGGTTACGGAGCCCTGCTCGGCGCCGATCGAGACGCCCGCCTGCGCGAGGGACAGGATCTGTTCGACATCCGCACCTTCGAGCCCGCCCTCTTTCAGGAAGAATTTGAGCCCGTTCTTCTGATAGGGCAGGTGGCTCGCCGTGATCATGATGGAAGCGTCTGCGCCGAAATCTTCCTGCAAAAGCATAAACATGGAGGGCGTGGAACTGAGCCCCGTCAGAATGACGTCCGAACCGCAGGCGGTCATGGCTTCCGTCAGCCAGCCCTCGATTTGCTTTGCGGAGAGGCGGGAATCGTGCCCGATGGCGACGGTCGCCTTTTGGATATGCTTTTCAAGCGCCAGCCACATGCAGAAGGCCTTGCCGATGTCCTTCACCGCTTCTTCGGTGAGGGTGACGGGGTCGTCTTTGACGCCCGCGATCGCCGTGCCGCGCACATCCGTCCCGTTTTTGAGCGACAGATAATTTTTCAACATTTCTCCCCCTTATGGAGTTTTTTTTCCTGCACTGCCACTATTATACAGGGATTTTCCGCGTTTTTCAAGGGTTTGGAAGAAAAAAGAAACAAAATGAAGAAATATTCTTGCAATGACTTGCATTCTATGGTATAATGAAGAAAATATACGGAGAGGATAAATCCATGTACAAATTCACGCTGTCGACAGATTCGACATGCGATCTCTACCATGACTTTGTCGTCGAAAACGACATCAAGCTCGCTCCGTTGACCTTTATGCTCGAAAAAGACGGGACAATCACCGAACATCTCGATAATTTCACCGAGTACAAACAATACGTCGATTTTTATAACGAACTTCGCGGCGGGGCAATGCCCAAAACGAGCAAACTCAACTACGAATCCCATTACACTCACTTTTTGAAACTTGCGCAGGAAGGCGCGGAGGACGTCGTCCACTTTACGATCTCTTCGGGGCTCGCAAATACCTGGGAAAATGCGGAGCAGGCGGCGGCAGACGTCAAGAAGGATTATCCGAAGTTCCGCGTCTTTGTCGTCGATCCGCTCACCGCAACGGTGGGGCAGGGAGCACTCGTGCGGCTCGCCTTGAAGTGCCGCAACGAGGGCAAGACGGCGCAGGAGACCTATGATTTTGTCAAAGGTGTGCGCTTACATATCCAGCACTTCATCGTCGCGGACGATCTGCAATTCCTTAAACGCGGCGGAAGGATCTCCGCGGCTGCGGCAGCTGTCGGCGGCGTTTTAAGGGTAAAACCCATCATCTCGTTCGACAACGAGGGGAAGCTCGGCGTGATCGACAAGGTCATGGGCACGAAAAAGGCGATCTCCTATATCAAGAAAAAGCTCGGGACGGAGGGCCCCGACCCCGAGTTCAATTATTGCTTTATCGTCCATACCGACAATGAACCCGCCGCAGCCGAACTTACGGAGTATGTAAGAGAACATTTCCACATCGAGCCCTATGTGCAGATCATGGGTCCCGTCATCGGCGCGCACGTCGGTCCCGGGGCATTTGCGCTCGGGTATATTTCGAAGAGCCTGAGAAACGAATTCTGACATTTTCGGGTCTCTTTCATAAAATAGGGAAAAGAATGGGGGATTTTTTTGGGAAATTCCCTTCAAAAGTTCGACAAATCAAAAAGGATATGGTATAATATGCCATATCCTATTTTTTGCAACCGACAGGAGCTTTTTATGGCGAAAAACGAACAATTCGTATCCCAGATCGCGGACATCGAACAGGACTTCCCCCAGTGGTATACCGACGTCGTCTTAAAGACGAAGCTCGTCGACTACGGACCCGTCAAGGGGACGATGGTCATCCGTCCCTATGGCTATGCCGTGTGGGAGAATATCCAACGCGAGCTGGATTCCCGCTTCAAGGCGGCGGGCGTCGAGAACGCCTATTTCCCTCTGCTCATCCCCATGAGCTTTATGACGAAGGAAGCCGAGCACGTCGAAGGCTTCGCACCCGAAGTCGCCGTTGTCACCCATGCGGGCGGCGAAAAATTGCAGGAGCCGCTCGTCGTCCGTCCCACGTCGGAGACGATCATCGGCCACATGATGGGCAAGTGGACGGAGAGCTGGAGAGATCTTCCGCTCCGTCTCAACCAGTGGTGCAACGTCATGCGCTGGGAGAAAACGACCCGTCCTTTCCTCAGAACGAGCGAATTCTTGTGGCAGGAGGGGCATTCCGTCTACGATTCGGGCGAGGAAGCGGAACGGGAGACGCTCAATATGCTTCATCTTTACGAGGATTTTGCGAAAGAAGTCCTCTGCATGCCCGTGCTCACGGGAAGAAAGACGGAGAAAGAGAAGTTCGCGGGCGCCGTCGCCACCTACGGCATGGAAGCGATGATGCACGACGGCAAGAGTTTGCAGTCCGGAACGACCCACTACATGGGGCAGAATTTCGCAAAGGCATTCAACGTACAGTTTACCGATAAAGACGGAACGATGAAGTACGCCTACACGATGAGCTACGGCGTTTCCACGCGGCTCATCGGGGCGATCATCATGACCCACGGGGATCAGAGAGGGCTCGTCCTTCCGCCCCCCGTCGCGCCGATACAGGTCGTCATCGTGCCCATCGCCCAGAAGAAGGAAGGAGTGCTTGACGCGTGCAATGCGCTCGCCGATACATTGAAAAACGCGGGGCTCCGCGTAAAAGTGGACGACAGCGACAATTCTCCCGGCTGGAAGTTCAACGAATGGGAGATGAAGGGGGTCCCGCTCCGTGTGGAACTCGGCCCGCGCGACATCGAAAACGGCGTGATGACGGTATTCCGCCGCGATACGCTCGAAAAGTCCGAACTTCCCCTTGAAGACGCTGCGGAGTCCGTCAAGGCGCTCCTCAAAAAGATCGGGGAAACGCTCTACGAAAAGGCGAAGGCGCGCATGGACGGACGCATCGTCACCGCAAAGACGCTCGACGAACTTTTGGACGGCGTGAACGGGGGCAATTTCGTCCGTGCCGGCTGGTGCGGCTGCCGCGCCTGCGAGGATAAGGTGAAGGAGTACGCGCAGGCGACCGCGCGCGTTATGGCAAAGGAGAATACGGAAGAGACCTGCGTCACCTGCGGCAAACCTTCCGTCCACACCGTATTTTTCGCAAGAGCGTATTGATTTTTCGGTCTCTCGGCTCCCTCTACGAGGGGAAGCAAGTGGCAACTCTCGGCTCCCCCTCGAGGGGGAGCTGGCGCGCTGTCCCTGCGCGCCTGAGGGGGTGTCGTTCTGAAATTCAACGAAACAAAAAAGGAGTCATAATGAAACATCTCGATATTTCAAAAGTGTTGCAAGATACTGCCCTCGTGGGGCAGGAAGTCGTCGTCTGCGGCTGGGTGCGCACCTTCCGCGACTCTTCCGCCGTCTCCTTTTTGGAGATCACCGACGGCACGTCCTTCCAAAAACTTCAGGTCGTCATCGACAAAGCGTCGGTGACGCCCGATCCCGAGTGCTGTAAACTCGGCGCGAGCGTGTGCGTCAAGGGCACCGTCGTCAAGGCATATAAGGGGGAGGGGAACGAACTCAACGCGATGGAAGTCGCCCTTCTCGGCAAGTGCCCTGCGGAGTATCCCATCCAGAAGAAGCGCACGACGCTCGACTTTTTGCGCGGGATCCCGCATCTCAGGCTCCGCACAAACACCTTTCAGGCCGTGTTCCGCGTCCGTTCGGTCGCGGCGCAGGCGATCCACCGCTATTTCCACGAAAACGGGTATTACTATATCAATACGCCGCTCATCACGGCGAGCGACTGCGAGGGAGCGGGGGAGATGTTCCGCGTCACCACCCAGCCGTGGAAAACGGACTACAAAACGGAAGAGGAGTACTTTAAGAACGACTTTTTCGGCGTAAAGGCGGGGCTTTCCGTCTCGGGACAGCTCGAGGGCGAAGTCGCGGCGACGGCGCTCGGGAAGATCTACACCTTCGGACCCTCCTTCCGCGCCGAAAATTCCAATACCAAGCGCCACCTTGCCGAGTTCTGGCATGTGGAGCCCGAGATCGCCTTTGCGGAGCTTCCCGACGTCATTGAAATCGCGGAAAGCCTCTTGAAATATCTCATCAAAGCGGTGCTCGCCGAGTGCCCCGAGGAGCTCAAATTCTTCGATTCCTTTGTGGAAAAGGGACTCATCGACAAGCTCACCCATGTTGCGACGAGCGATTTCGGCGTCTGTACCTATACGGATGCCGTCGCCATTCTCGAAAAGGAGAACGACAAATTCCAATTCCCCGTGCACTGGGGGAGCGATCTCCAATCCGAACACGAAAAGTATCTCACGGAGCAGGTGTTCAAGCGTCCCGTGTTCGTGACGGATTACCCCAAGGAGATCAAGTCCTTCTATATGAAACAGAACCCCGACGGCAAGACGGTTGCGGCGACGGACTGCCTCGTGCCCGGGATCGGCGAGATCATCGGCGGCAGCGAGAGGGAAGCGGATTACGAAAAGCTCGTCTCGGCGATGAAGGCGCGCGGGATGGATATGAATTCGTATGATCAGTACCTTGCGCTCAGAGTGTTCGGAAGCGTGCCGCACGGCGGGTTCGGGCTCGGCTTCGAGCGGTTCGTGATGTACGTTACGGGCATGGAAAACATCCGCGACGTCACCCTCTTCCCGCGAAGCGTGAAAAATATCATGTAAAGTAGTTTCGTTGAATTTGTTTTTTCGTCTGCGCCTTTGGGGCGCATGCTCAAAAACAAATTCAACGAGGGGTTAGTGCGTATGCTTTGTAAAAGCGATTCGGCCGCCCCTGTTCTGTTTCACACGACAATAAGTCGAAAGGGTTCGACAACTTGGGTGCGCTGCCGCAAAAGCGTGGTTTTGCTTCGCGCCGTAATTCAGAATTCGCCCCA
>CANPYD010000052.1 GCA_947587775.1 uncultured Clostridia bacterium | reverse complement strand
GTCTCCGCAAAGGGGGTGATGGAGCCGTCGGTGTGGACGGTATCCTGATAGAGGAGCTCTTTGACGATCTCCCCGCCCGGGATGAGATGCTTTTTGACGACCGTTTCAACGTGTTCGGGGGTCATCTGCGCATAGAACGCGCCTTCGGGATAGACGATCATGATGGGGCCGAGGGTGCAGAGACCGAAGCAGCCCGTCTTGACGACGAGGACGTCGTGGATATCGCACTCCGCCATCGTCTTTTCAAGATGTTCGATGACCTGTTTGGAGTGGGAGGAGGTACAGCCCGTGCCGCCGCAGACGAGGACTTGCTTTCTGTACCCCGTGTGCTTCGCCATCTCTTCGGCCTGTTCCCGCACGAGGCGTCTCACGTCGATGAGTTGCTGTTTCTTTGCGCGGAGCGCGTCTAATTCTTTGACAGTCATTTGCTTGCCTCCTTGTATTGATCGAGGATGCCCTTCACTTTATCGGGCGTGAGCTTGCCGTAGACCTCTTCGCCCACCATCATGACGGGCGCAAGGCCGCACGCGCCCACGCAGCGGCAGCTGTCGATGGAGAAAAGCCCGTCTTCGGTGCATTCGCCGCACTTGATGCCGAGCTCTTTTTCGACCTCTTCGAGGATCTTGTCGGAGCCCTTGACGTAGCAGGCGGTGCCGAGGCACACGCTGATCCGGTGTTTGCCCTTGGGTTTGAGAGAAAACTGCGAATAGAAGGTGGCGACGCCGTACACCTCCGAGAGGGAAATACCGAGCCCCTCCGCAATTTTCTTTTGAACGGGCATCGGCAAATACCCGTAGATCGCCTGTGCTTCCTGCAAAATGTGCATGAGGCAACCGGGCGTCGAGCGCGATGCTTCGATGACGGCTTCAAGCGCTTTCTCTTGTTCCGCCGTTCCGCATTTCGCTTCACAGTGTTCCATACCAACCTCCTTAAAAGTTATCTTTCGAGGCTCCCGTTTCCGAAAAAGGGAACCTGCGGATTTTTTGCATGTGTATTATAACATACTCCGATTTATTTTTCAACCTGTTTTCGCCATTTGGCTGAAATTGTCGAAGATTTTATTGTTTGCCAGTTTTTAGGGGTCGCCCTGTCCCCTTGGCTCCTCTTATAGGGGAGCTGTCAGCGCAGGTGACTGAGGGGTTTTCTCGGCGCCCCTATAGGGGAGCTGTCACCGCAGGTGACTGAGGGGTTTAGCCCGCCGTGTTTTTGAAACCCCTTCGGCCCTGCGGGCCACTTCCCCTAAAAGGGGCAGCAAGAGGGGGGCTGTTCGGGTACTCCCCCCAAAAGGGGCAGCAAGAGGGGGCAGTTTGGGTACTTCCCCCAAGGGGACGCCAAGGGACGGGACGAGCGCAACGGAGCGCCAAGGGAAGGGGCAGCGAAACGCTCAAATTTCCGCGATGCACTCCACTTCCGCGAGGACGTTTTTGGGGAGCGTCTTCACTGCGACGCAGCTCCTTGCGGGCTTTTCGGTGAAATACTGTGCATAGACCGCGTTGAATGCGGCAAAATCGCCCATATCCGCGAGAAAACAGGTGGTTTTGACGACCTTTTCAAGCCCCGTCCCCGCCGCTTCAAGCACCGCTTTCAGATTCTTGCAGATGCGCTCCGTCTGCGCTTCGATGCCGCCTTGGACGAGCTCGCCCGTTGCGGGGTCGATGGGGATCTGCCCCGAAGTAAAGAGCAAGTTCCCGACGCGCACTGCCTGTGAATAGGGCCCGATCGCCGCGGGCGCCTTTTCCGTGTGAATTTTCTGCATATCATCCTCCTTTTGGGTTATGAAATTTTGAATCCCGCTTCTTTGAACGTCTTGCGGATATAATCGATATGGGCAAAGTCCCGCGTCTCCATTTCGATGCGCACGAAACAGCCGATAATGCCGTTTTCGCTCGCGTGTTCGTGGTGGACGCTCGTGATGTTCGCCCCGCACTCCGCAATGATCCCCGTGACCCGTACGAGCTGCCCCGGCTGGTCGGCCAGTTCGACATTGAGCGTGCACTTCCTGCCCGACATCAGAAGCCCTCTGTCGATGATACGGGAGAGGATGGTGACGTCGATATTGCCGCCCGAGACGACGCAGCACACCCGTTTCCCCTTCAGTTCGGGCAGTTTTCCCGCAAGGATCGCCGCGACGGGCGTTGCACCGGCTCCCTCGGCAACCATCTTTTCCCGCTCCAAGAGGGCGAGGGTGGCGCTGGCGATCTCCTCGTCCGAGACGGTGACGATCCCGTTCACATATCGCTTGCAATAGTCGTAAGTGAATTTCCCGGGCTGCTTCACCGCGATGCCGTCCGCGATCGTCGAGACGGAAGAGAGCGCCCCGATCCTGCCGTCGCGGAGCGAATTGAGCATCGAAGGTGCGCCCGCCGCCTGAACGCCGTATACCTTGACGTGCGGCGCAATCGACTTGATCGCAAAGGCGACGCCCGAGATCAGCCCGCCGCCGCCCACGGGCACGACGACCGCATCGACGCCTTCGAGCTGTTCGATGATCTCCAGCCCCACGGTGCCCTGCCCCGCGATGACGTCCTCGTCGTCGAAGGGATGGATGAAGGTATAGCCGCGCTCCTTTTGCAGCTCTATGGCACGGGCGTAGGCGTCGTCGTACACCCCCGGCACGAGGCAGACGTCCGCGCCGTACCCCTTTGTCGCTTCCACCTTGGAGATGGGCGCGCCCGCGGGGAGACAGATGAGTGAACGGATCTGATTTTTGGTCGCTGCGAGGGCCACCCCTTGGGCATGGTTGCCCGCAGAGCAGGCAATGACGCCCCGCGCTTTCTCTTCTTCGGAGAGGCGGGAGATCTTGTAATAGGCGCCGCGGAGCTTGAAAGAACCCGTCGTTTGCAGGTTCTCCGTCTTTAAGAAGAGCTCGTATTCGTCGGTGAGCCTTGCCGCGCGGATGACGTCCGTCTTATGGACGGCTTGGGAGAGGACGCGCTGTGCGTCCCGTAATTTTTCAAGTGTGAGCATAGCAGGTTTCCCTTTGAAAGATGATATTATTATAGACCCGAAAATTCATGCTGTCAACCGTTGACAGAAAGTTCATATTGTGATATAATGCGGAAAATGAAAAAGCGACCGGGAGCGCATACTGCGATCGTCCTCGCCCTGCTCCTCTGTATGCTCACGGGCTGTACGTTCGGGCAGGGCACGGAGGACGCGGAAGGCGCGGACAACCCCTCTGCTTCGGGGGAAATACAGGGCGGAAGGCACCCTTCCGCCGAAGGATTGCCCGAGCGGCTGACGCCCGAGGAGGACAAGATCTACCTCGGCGGCGGCGCAGAAGGGTTTTATAGTTCTGACGGGTACTCCAACGGGGATCCGTTCAATTGCGTGTGGCGGTCGGACTGCGTGCGCTTTGAAGACGGCGCCATGCACATGAGCGTCCGAAGAGAGGGCGGCGGCTTCGCGGGCGCGGAGTACCGCTCGCGGGAGTATGATTCCTATGGGTTTTATTCCGTCTCTATGAAGGCGGCGAAGTGCTCGGGAGTCATCTCTTCCTTCTTCACCTATACGGGGCACCCGTGGGACGAGATCGACTTCGAATTTTTGGGGAAGGATACCACCGAGATCCAGCTCAATTACTACACGAAAGGGCAGGGCGGGCACGAATATCTGTACAAGCTCGGCTTTGACGGCGCGGAGGACTTTCATGAGTACGGTTTTCTGTGGCTGCCCGATTCCATCACATGGTATGTGGACGGCATGCCCGTGTACCGTGCGACGGAAAACATCCCCACGACGCCCACGCAGATCATGATGAACGTATGGAATTGTAAGGGGATCGACGGTTGGAGCGGCGCCTTTGACGACAGTTCGCTGCCCGCGACCGCCTCTTACCGATGGATCGGCTATTCGCCTTATCAGGCGTAAAATAAAGGAGGGAAACTATGAAGGCAAAACAGGCTTCCGCATTGCTGCTTTCGGCGATCTTCTCGTTGGGTTGCCTCGCGGCTTGCGGAGAGAACGACAATAAGGGCGAATCGGATCTTACCGACAAGGCGCTCGAAGGGGAGTACGTTGCCGATTTCTCGAAAGGGGATCCCGGCGCGAAAGTGCTCTTTGCGTCTGCGGGCTATACCAACGGCACGGTATTCAACACGCAGTGGGACGCTTCCCAGCTCACCTATTCGGGGGGACAGATGCATCTCGGCCTTGCGGAGAATCCCGACGGGAGCCTCGATGCGCGGACGCAGTGGTACGGCGGCGAAGCGCGGACGACCTATTACTATGGCTACGGCGATTATGAAGTCCGCATGAAGCCTTCCACTTCCGTGGGTACGGCGAGCACCTTCTTTGTCTGCACGGGAAATTACGACGTCTGGCCGGACGGCACGCAGAACCCGTGGGACGAGATCGACATCGAGTTCCTCGGCAAGGATACCACCAAAGTGCAGTTCAACTACTTTGCGAACGGCGTGGGCGGACATGAGCATATGTACGATCTCGGCTTCGACGCGAGTAAGGAATTCCACAACTACGGTTTCCGCTGGGCAGAGGACTATATCACATGGTTCGTGGACGGAACTCCCGTCTACCG
This sequence comes from uncultured Clostridia bacterium, assembly GCA_947587775.1. Classification (GTDB taxonomy): domain Bacteria; phylum Bacillota; class Clostridia; order Christensenellales; family Borkfalkiaceae; genus Gallimonas. The sequence continues at coordinate 2,657 of CANPYD010000052.1, read as the reverse complement.
TGTGAATAAAGCGGACGTCAAATCGGGCGAGGCGTTCCCCAAGACGGCGGGGCGTATCCTCATGAACTATTGGGCGGGCGCACCCGGCGAGGGCGAGAATACCGCCGAGGGCTGGATGGGCAAATTCAACGGCCCCGACGGCAAGACGGCCGATTACGAGTGGTTCAAGACGAACGCGCAAAAGCAGAATCCTCCGACGGGCGATCCCTATGCGCCCGCGCCCGGTGACGCATACGACGGCGACTGGAAGGCGGTTGAAGCGGTTGAGATGAACTTCGCTTCCGCAGAGGAATACACCGTGACTCCCGCGGCGGATCAGAAGTCCGCACAGATCACCTATACGGACGTGGCGGGCAACAGCTATCACAACGTCCAGACGGAGATCGCGACGGCGGCGGCAGGACACGGCTTCCTGCAGCTCACCGTCAAAAATAACGGCACGGCGCCCGTCGATCTCCGCATCAACGTGCAGAACGACGCCAACAAGGCGATCAATGCCGCGGCGTCGCAGGACGGCGAAAAGGTCACGACGGATACCGTGTACGGCGGCTCCTTCTTCACGATCGGGGCGGGCAAGACGGCGGTCTGCGAAGTGAAATATGTCGGTGTTGCGGCGGCGTTGCAGCTCATGATCGACTCCGCCACCAACAAGGCGGACAAGCGCAGCGGCGATGTCACCGTCTCCGGCCTCAAATTTGCGGGCGAGGGCGAGAAGCCTCCCGTCGACGCGACGCTCGATTGGAGCAAGGCAGAGGCTGAGGAGCTCGGGTTCGCTTCCGTAGAGGAATACACCGTCGTCCCTGCAGAGGACAAGAAGTCGGCGCAGGTCACCTATACGGACGTGTCGCTCAATTATCACAACGTCGAAATGGACATCACCGACGCGGCGGCGGATAAGAATTACGTCCATCTCACCGTGAAGAACAACGGCGAAAATACGGTCAACCTGCGCGTCAATCTCGTCAACAACGAATTGCTGAATGCGGGCGCCCGGAACTCCGCCGTCAACAAGTCCGCGACGCAGAACGGCGGGAAGGTCAGGACAGACCTCGAGTACGGCGGCTCCTTCTTCGATATTCCCGTGGGCGAGACGGCGGAGCTCGTCATCGTCTATGAGGGCGTTGCGAATAAATTGCAGCTCATGATCGATTCCGCGATTTACGGCGATTCCGAAAAGCACAGCGGCGACATCACCGTCTCCGAACTCAAATTTGCAAGCGGCGAAGAGAGCGAAACGCCCGATACGCCCGAACTTCCCGAAGCGGACAACAAGGGCGTCACCGTGAACGGCGCAAAGCTCAACGTCGAGGGTAATGTGGACGACTATATTGTGGTTTCGGACGGGACTTCAAGCTCCATGCGGGTCGCCTATGCAAATCTTACGGGCGGCGGCTATCAGAATCTCAATATGAACGTCGGGAGCATCTCCCGCGATAAGAACGTATTTACCGTGAAGATCGCAAACAACGGGTCGGCGAGCGTGACCGTCCGTATCGACGTCAACAGCGTGACCAAAGTCAACGAGACGAACGCGTGCAACGTCTCCGCGACACAGGACGGGGAAACCGTCGCGACGGACACGACCTACGGCGGCTCGATGTTCACGGTCGGCGCGGGTGAGGAGGCTGTGTGCACCGTCACCTACGACACTTCCCGCGGACCCGACAGACTCTTCTTCTATTTCGATTCCGCCACCTATGAAGATACGAACGTTTACAGCGGCGATGTGACGCTCTCCGAGATGGCCTTCTCGGGCGAGGGCAGCTATACGCCTTCCGAACCCGAAGAACCCGAAGTTCCCTCGGGCGATCCCGTTGCGCTCACTTTCAACGCGGAGGAGAACTCGGGCTATATCATGTCCGCGGGCGAGGACAACAAATCGTGGACGCTCGGTTACGTCGGCAAGGGCAACACCTACAAGCCCGTGACTGCAGCATGCGCCGAACTCGCCGTCGGGAAGGACACCTTCACGATCAAGATCAAGAACAACAAGGATACCGCCGTCGCCGTCCGCGTAGACGTACAGGGCACGACGCGGGTAGATACGAGCAACGGCGACGGCTCGGGCAGCGGTACGGATGCCACCAATCAATCTGCGACCTGCACGGGCGGCACGGGACTCTACACCGATACGACATGGGGCGGCACGAAAGTCACCCTTGCGGCGGGCGAAGAAGTCACCCTCACCATCACCTATGATGAGAGCATGGAACAGGGCGCGGTGAAGAATATCCTGATCTTCGTCGATTCCATGGGCGGCGACGAGAACGATCACGACGCGAGCGTCACGGTGAGCGGATTCCTCTTCACCAAGGCGGAACAGGCGGCGGAGTGATTGTGTAACAAGGAACATCGGGGGAGCCCGCAGGGCGGGTTCTCCCATGCGCCCGACGGACGGGCGAACCATTGGCGCGGCGCAAAGCCGCGCTTTTGCGTCTCTTCGGACGGCGCGGCCCGATAAATTTTCTCAAATCTCTTTACATGGATAAAAATTTGTTATATAATAAAGAGAGAGGGGAACAGCGGAAACCCCTCAGTCACCTGCAGTGACAGCTCCCCTACGAGGGGCGCCGAGAAAGGCCTACCCCCTTTGGGGGGAGGCTCCGCCGCAGGCGGTGGTGGGGGGATGATGTTCGGCCTTGTGCCCCCCATCCGTC
>CANPYD010000051.1 GCA_947587775.1 uncultured Clostridia bacterium | reverse complement strand
CCGAGCATATGGGCAAATGCCAAGAAAATTTTGCGCCAAAGATTATCAATCTTTGGCAGAATGCAAAATTTTCCCCTGAGAGGGGAGCCAAGGGGCGAACTTGCTTCCCCTCGTAGGGGAAGTACCCGGCGCAGCGGGGGATAGGGTTTTGAAGAGAACACGGGCGAGAGGAAACCCCTCAGTCACCTTGCGGTGACAGCGTCTCATGCGGGTAGAGACCCGCATTCGGTCAGCATTTGCCCGAGCATATGGGCAAATGCCAAGAAAATTTTGCGCCAAAGATTATCAATCTTTGGCAGAATGCAAAATTTTCCCCTGAGAGGGGAGCCAAGAATAAGATAATAAGGAGTTCAAATATGAAAATCACAGGAAAGGAATTGAGACAAAAGTGGCTTGAATTTTACAAGAGCAAGGGGCATACCGACATCGGCGCGGTGTCGCTCATCGGCGATGGGACGACGGGCGTCATGTTCAACGTTGCGGGCATGCAGCCCCTCATGCCCTATCTCCTCGGCCAGCCCCATCCCGCGGGCAAACGGCTCTGCAACGTGCAGGGCTGCGTCCGTACGGTGGATATCGACTCCGTCGGCGACGCTACCCATTTCACCTTCTTCGAGATGATGGGCAACTGGTCGCTCGGCGATTATTTCAAAAAGGAAAAGACGGCGTGGACGTTCGAGCTTCTCACAAAGGTGTTCGGGCTCGACAAGGACAAGCTCTGCACGACCGTGTTCGAGGGCAACGACAGCGCTCCCCGCGACGAGGAGACGGCAGCCCTTGTCATCGGGCTCGGCATCAGGCCGGAGCACGTCTTTTATCTTCCCAAAGAGGACAACTGGTGGGAGCTTGAGGGCACCGTCGGCACCCCCTGCGGGCCCGACAACGAGTGGTTCTATCCCCTCGACGCGGACAAGCCCGACCCCGTCTTCCCCGACGACTATGTCGAGATCGGCAACGACGTCTATATGCAATACCGCAAGCTCGAGAATGGATATACCCCCCTCGATCATAAAAATGTGGATACGGGATTCGGGTTTGACAGAATGCTGTTCTTTTTGAACGGGTTCCACGACGCCTATCTTACCGATCTCTTCACGGGCGCGCTCGGAAAGCTCGAAGAGCTCTCGGGGAAGAAATATTCGGACGGCGGCGAGACGCAGAAGGGCATGCGCATCATCGTCGATCATACGCGGACGGCGGTCATGCTCATCGGCGACGTACAGAGCCTGCTCCCTTCCAACGTGGGCGCGGGTTACATTCTCCGCCGCATCATGCGCCGCGCCATCCGCTGGTGCAGAAAGCTCGACCTCTCCTCGGACGCCATGCTCGACGTCGCAAAGATCTTTATCGAGGAAGTCTACAGCGAAGCATACCCGCTCCTTCTTGAAAAAGAGGAGTACATCCTCGGCGAGATCAAAAAGGAAGCGGACAAGTTCGAGGCGACCCTCGCGACGGGCATGAAGGAATTCGAAAAGTGCGTTGCGGGGCTCGAGAGAAAGAACGAGTTCATGAAAAAGTCCGACCCCGCCTATGTGCCCGAGACGGTCATCGGCGGCAAGGCGGCGTTCCGGCTGTACGATACCTACGGCTTCCCCCTCGAACTCACCGAGGAACTGGCCGCAGAACGCGGGCTCACGGTGGATCAGGACGGGTTCGAAACGGCCTTTAAGGAACATCAGGAGAAGAGCCGCGTCATCGCAAAGGGCGAGGCGAAGGGGGGACTCGAGAGCCATTCCGAGCAGGCGACCCGCTACCATACGGCGACCCACCTTCTCAACGCCGCCCTCAAAGCGGTGCTCTCCCCCGATTGCAACCAGAAGGGGAGCAACATCAACGACGAGCGCATGCGTTTCGACTTCAATTTCGACCGTCCCATGACGGCGGAAGAGATCAAGGCGGTCGAGGATCTCGTCAACGAGAAGATCAGAGAGGACCTTCCCGTCGTATATCGGGAAATGAGCCTCGAAGAGGCGAGAAAAGAGCACTTTGTGGGCGTGTTCGACAGCAAGTACGGCGACGTCGTCAAGACGTACTCCATCGGGGAGTTCTCGAAGGAGATGTGCGGCGGTCCCCACGTTTCCCACACGGGCGAGCTTGGACATTTCAAGATCGTGAAGGAGCAATCCTCTTCCGCGGGCGTTCGCCGCATTAAGGCGATTTTGGAATAATTTCGCTCGATTTGTTTTGCGCTTGCGCCTCTGGGGGCGCAAGCGCAAAACAAATATGAGCGAGGAAAGTTACGTTTTTGGGATATTGAGTCACTGTCTCGTTCGCTTGTTACGACAATAAGTCGAAGGGGTTCGACAACTTGAGTGCGCTGCCGCAAAAGCGTGGTTTTGCTTCGCGCAGTGATTTAGGAACTCGCCCCACCCCCCTCCCCCCCTCCCACGGAGGGGGCAGGTCTTGCCCCCTCCGTGGGAGGGGAGCGGCGCCATGCAGCCCCCTCCCGAGGAGGGGGGTAGGGGGGTGGGCAATGGTTCCGATCACTCCCACCGCATCATACTACAATATAAATAAGGAAAGGAAATGACGGAAAAGCAAAAACTTCAGGCGGGGGAGCTGTACCGCGTGGACGACGAGCTCGCGGAAGAGCTTTCAAGGTGCAAAGACCTCTGCGATGAGTACAATCATACGCCCCGCAAAGAGAAGGAAAAGCGCCGCGCCATCATGCGCGAGCTCCTCGGCAAGTGCGGCGAAAATTTCAACATCGAGAGCAACGTGTGGTTCGACTACGGCTACAATACCGAAGTCGGAGAGAACTTCTACGTCAATCACGACTGCGTCTTTTTAGATACCAACAAGCTGACCTTCGGCGACAATGTCTATATCGCGCCGCAGTGCGGGTTTTATACGGCGGGGCATCCCCTCGACGCCATGGCGCGGCGGAAGGAGCTCGAATTCGCAAAGCCCATCAGGGTCGGCAGCGACGTTTGGTTCGGCGGCGGCGTGAAGGTGCTCCCCGGCGTGACGATCGGAGATAACGTCGTGATCGGCGCGGGCAGCGTGGTGGTGCACGACATCCCCCCGAACAGCGTTGCGGTCGGCAACCCCGCCCGCGTCATAAAGAAATTAAAGCCGCTCCCGAGGGAATAGAGGGCCCAAGCCCTACCCCCTCCGGGGGGAGGGCGGCGCAAAAGAGGTTTTTTTAACTTTTTCCGAAAAAATCTTGATTTCGCAACTCAAAACAGCTTGACGGAACTTTCCCGAGTGCCTATAATAAAGAGGTAAGCGGGCAAGAAGCGGAAAAAATGCCGCAAAAAGCCCTTATGAATGTGAAAAACACAACTTGCAAAGTTTTAAGGAGTCGGATATGAAAACCTACATGGCACACGCTGAGACGGTTGAAAGAAAATGGTACGTCGTCGATGCGACCGGCGTTCCGCTCGGGAGACTTGCTTCCCAAGTGGCGGCCGTCCTTCGCGGCAAGAACAAGCCCACCTTTACTCCCAACGTCGACACGGGCGATTTCGTCATCGTTCTCAACAGCGATAAGGTTTTGCTTACGGGCAAAAAGCTCGAGAAGAAGTTCTATCGCTATCACACGGGTTACATCGGCGGACTCAAAGAGATCTCTTACGGCCGCATGATGGCGGAAAAGAGCGATCTCGCGGTGTACGAAGCCGTCCGCGGTATGCTTCCCAAGAATTCTTTGGGGCGCCAGATGTTGAAGAAGCTCCGCGTTTACAAGGGCGGGGAACACAACCATGCTGCGCAGAAACCCGAAGAGCTGAAATTAAATTGAAGGAGAGAGCGAAATGGCTAAGGCGAATTTGAAGAAGAAATTGCAATTCTGGGGCACGGGCAGAAGGAAGAAGGCGATCGCCCGCGTCCGCCTTATTCCCGCAGGCAGCGGCGCCATCGTGATCAACGACAGACCCTTGGAAGATTACTTCCCCCAGGGCACGACGCAGTATGTCGTCAAGCAGCCCCTCGTCGAAGTCGGCGCGGAAGGCAAGTACGATATCTTCGTCAACGTCATCGGCGGCGGTTACACCGGCCAGGCAGGCGCGATCCGTCTCGGCATCGCAAGGGCATTGCTCGAGGCTGAGCCCGAGACCCGTCCCGCACTCAAAAAGGCAGGGTTCCTCACCCGCGATCCCCGCGTCAAAGAGAGAAAGAAGTACGGTCTCAAAAAAGCAAGAAGAGCGCCGCAGTTCTCCAAGAGATAAAAATCAAACCGACCCTTTCGTGGGGTCGGTTTTTGCAATACGCAAGCGCGGTTTTGGGGGAGTCACTTTTTTCTGTCGATCCGCTTTACGATTTCATCGTGGCGGGTGAGAAGGGAGCGGACCGCCTGCGTCTCTTTCCCGTCCTCCTCATTTGCGGCGGGATAGCGGGGCGGAATGAATGCGGGATCGCCTGCGTTTGGGCGTTGCGGCCCGCCGTCGGGCGCCGCATTTTGTTCGTCTGTGCCCTGCATGACGGCGGATAAGGTGTCGAGAAGCTCGAAAATTCCGAATTTTTCCATGATTTCCACCCCTAAGGCAAAATTTTTTGCAAGAAAAGTTTAACTTTCGCAAGTTTTTGATTGCAAAAAGCCTTGATTTAGTATATAATTAAAATCGAATCGTTAGAACCGAAAATATGCCATTTCAGAAGGAAAAGCCTATGCGCAAAGGTTTCAAAAAATTTATTGCAATTGCCGCCGCCGCAGTGATGGCGGCAGGGACACTTTCACTCGCCGCCTGCGGGGAAAAAACTATCCAGCTCGATGGGTATCCCGACGGCGAAGTGATCTCCAACGGCGGGTTCGTCGTTGAAAAGAAGGGCTCGCAAGGGGATTATTACTACTTCATCAACGGCAGCGAATCCTACACGGCGGACAACACCTACGGTACCCCCGTCAAAGGCGCCCTCATGCGCGTCAAAGTTTCGGACGTCCAGAAGAAAGACGTCGGGGACGTCGGGGACGCAAACAACCCCCATGTGGAGACGGTCGTTCCTTCCCTCATGGTTGCGGGGACGTATGATGCGGGCATCTGCATCTTCGGCGACCGCGTGTATTACGCGACGCCCAACAACGTTCCCGATCCCACCACGGGCGAACTCCTCACGGATTACCTCAGCTTCAAGAGTGCCAAGCTCGACGGAAGCGACGTCGTCGACTATTTCAGCGTTGACAGCAACACCCTTCCCTACCGTTTCGTCGAAGCGGGGGCAGAGGGGAGCAAGACGGTCTACGTCATGTATGTCAAGAACGGCTCCTCCGTCTACTCCTATAATACGGCGACGAAGACCGAAACGCTCCTCGTGAAGAACGCGGGTTCGCCCCAGTTCAACGCGGACGACGTGACCGATCCCACCGTCTATTATACAATGACGGTGAGCGACGCGCTCGACACCGTCGAAACGGGCTCGACGATCAACTATAACCAGATCTACCGCGTCAGTGCGGACGCGACCGAAGCTCCCTATACCTACACCTTCGACGAGACGTATGTCGAAGAGGAGCTTGACGGCGAGCTTCCTTACGTCAACCTCGGCGAGATCGTTCTCGACGGCATCGACAGCCAGAACCAGAAGAGCGGCAACGAAAAACTGCTCCAGTTCTCCCATCCCAAGACGGAGAACTCCGTCTCCACCGAGCCCACGGGCTACAAATACACGCTCCGCTCCTACAAGAACGGCGGGATCTACTTCACCCGTACGCCCGCAGAGTCGGGGGACGGTTCGCCCGGTTCCAACAATAACGGCGTCCTCTACTATGTGCCGTCGGAAAACATCGACGCTTCGTGGGATTCCATTCTCGCAAACAACGTCAAGGGATCTGCGGGCAAGGGACTTACACAGGTCGCGACCGCCTATGAAGTGAGTTCGAACGCGACGACGTCCGCGCTCTACTATCTCAAGGACGGCGTCCACCACTATATCTATACGAGCGGCAGCACCATCCACCGCGTCGACGTGAAGGACGGCGGCGTGGAGAAGGACATCATCGTTGCCGAGGGCGTGAGCGGCGCAACGCCGAAGTTCGTCCAGCTCTCGCAGGGGACGGAAGGGTACGATTACCTCTATTTCTCCCGTTCGAACGGGACGGGCGTCTCTGTGGAGCGCGTCGTCATCAACGGCGATGTCATCACGGGGTACGACGGGATCTACGGCAACCTTGTTCCCCAAGGCGTCGATCCCGAACCCTATAAGGTCGCCAAGGTGCTCAACGTCAAGCATCTCAACAGCTGGTATCCCTTCGAACTGATCGGCACCCGGCTCTTCTATGCCGATACCGACAGCGACCTCGGCGGGACGGGCTTCAACTATATCGCGACCGTCTCCCTTGCGGATGAAAACGGCGAACTGATGGACAACGTCGAGCTTGCCGCATTCACCAAGAAATACGACAGCATCATGGGGACGGACAGCAAGGAGCCCGGACTCTTCCAGAAGCTCTCGAACGACGGCTACACCAACCTTGCGACCGCGCTCAGATGTTACTTCCTGACCGGCGACCGCACCGCTTTCGACGAGAACATCGCGGAATCGATCGAAAAGGGCGACAGCGCGACCGAACTCTTCACCGAGGACGAGAAGAACGCGCTCACGGCATTCATCGGGAACAAGAGCTTCTCGATCAAGGATAAGGAACTGTTTGACGATCAGAATACGGAGTACCGCCAGCGCAGCTACTTCATCACCCAGCTCGGCCGCTGGACGGAGGACGATCTCCAGACCGTTCACGACTACTGGAGGAACACGATCAAGCATCACACCGACGCTACGGAAGAAGAGGCTACGGATGAGAGCGGACTTCCCGGCTGGGCATGGGCGCTCATCGGGATCGGCATTGCAATCGTCGTCATCCTTGGCGCGGCAGTCGTCGTCATCGTCGTCTCCCGCAAGAAGGAAAACGGCAAGCCTCAGGAAGAGAAGATGGCCGTCGATACGACGGACGACCGCTCCGTAGACGTCTATTCGGACGAACCCGAAGAGACGCCCGCCGAAGCTCCCGTAGAAGAAGCACCTGCGGAAGAGGCTCCTGCGGAAGCTCCCGTTGAGGAGACGCCCACGGAAGAAGCTCCTGTAGAGGAAACGCCCGTCGAAGCTCCTGTAGAGGAAACGCCTGCTGAAGCTCCCGCGGAAGCACCTGCGGAACCGTCCGAAGAGAAACCTCAGGAATAAACGACAGAATCCCCCGCATCGCGGGGGATTTTTTTGACCCCTCGGCCGCCCTTTGAGGAAACGACGCAAGGCCTCCCCCCTTTGGGGTGGAGGCTCCGCCGAAGGCGGTGG
>CANPYD010000050.1 GCA_947587775.1 uncultured Clostridia bacterium | reverse complement strand
GCATTCTGCCAAAGGTTGATCATCTTTGGCGCAAAATTTTCTTGGCATTTGCCCATATGCTCGGGCAAATGCTGACCTCATGCGGGTCTCTACCCGCATGAGACGCTGGCGCGCTGCTCTTGCGCGACTGAGGGGTTTCCTCACCGAGTCCCCCCCGTAGGGGAAGCCAAGCTCCTCTCACTCCATCAATTCTCCCGTCAAGAGGTGGCGGGAAAAGGTGTGGGGAAGAGGCGCCCCTTCCGCCGAACGTAAAAAATCCTGCATGCGGCGGGCGGCGGCGTCTGCCGAGACGAGAAACAAAGCGTCCGCGTCCGCCGCCTTTTCTCCGCTCTGCCTGAAAAATTCTTCGCCCCCGATCACGCCTTGATCGGGGATCTTTTTGGGGTAGAGTTTGGAAGCAAAGGGCAAAAGAAAGCGCAGATGTCTCTTATGAAAATGAATGAGGTAGCGGCGGAACAGGCGAAGCATCTGCGAAAACGCCCTCTTTCCGAACGTTCTGCCCATGCGGGCGGCGGCTTCCGAAACATACTCGTACAGAACGCCTTCGCGGGCGATTTTTTTCAGATCGAAGGGGAAATCGTACCCGAACACCGTCTTTTCTTCCAAAGTCGCCGCAAAATAGACGTCCCAGTCGTTCTCGATCCGCTGGTGTTCCCGCTTTTTGAGATGATTTTCCGCCATATAGGTATAGACGAAGGGGTGGAAGGATGAATCCGCCTCGAGGTGGGTGCAAAAGCCCAGCGCATAGGCGCGGCACTTATCGAGCGTCTCCCCCTGCCGCGTTTTCAAGCCTTCGAGGAGCGCCGAAAACCATTCGTACAGCCTTCCGCGGTGCAGAAGTTTGCCGAAGTTGAATTCCTTCGAGAGGGGACGGTAGAAGAAAAAGAGGTCGGGACCCTGCGCACCGAGATAAAAGTACTCGGGCGCGGCTTCCGCAAAGGCCCGCTCCTCTTTGGAAAGAAGGGCGAGGGCGCTCTTTGCGATGAGTTCGTGTGTGATCGCGGACGGCATAGGTTCTCCTTCTCCTTTGTTATTCCCCGTCGGAAGGGGAAATAACCGTGCCCTGCGGGACGTTCTGCGCGTAGTTCCTCTCCCCGAAGATCGCCGTACCGAGGCGGATCATGTTGGAGCCATGCTCTACGCACAGACGCCAGTCGCCGCTCATTCCCATGGAGAGGAAAGAGATTTTATCGTCCCTCTCCCGCGCGGCCTCGAAGAGGTTGCGCATTTTCAGGGCAAGAGGGGCGAGAAGGGAGAGATCGCCGCTTTCTGGAAGCATCGCCATAAAGCCGCGGACGGAGATCCCGCCGAGTGCGGAGATCTGCTTGCGCATGGATTCCGCCTCTTCATAGGGGAAGCCGCCCTTGGACGTCTCCCCGCCGACGTTGATCTCGATGAGAATGTTCTGCGTGACGTTTGCACGGACGGACTGGCGGGAGATCTCCTCCGCAAGGCGCATGCTGCCCACTGAGTGGATGAGATCGCACCGCCCGATAAGGTATTTCACCTTGTTCGTCTGCAAATTGCCGATAAAGTGCCGCTCTGCACCGTCGATCAGGCCGAATTTGGCGCAGAATTCCTGCACCTTGTTTTCGCCGACCGCCCCGATCCCCGCCTGAACCGCGCGGCAGATCTCTTCGGGCGTGCGCGTCTTAGTCGCGGCGACGAGGGTGATCTTCTCTCCCTTCCCGTTGCCGCCTTCGATCTCATGTAGAATATGACGTACGTTTTCTTCGATCATGTTGTTTTCTCCGCAATTACTGTACATCTTTTCCCGAAAAAAAGCAAGCGTCCCTTGACAGAAAGGCGTTTTTTATTGTAAAATAAACGTATGATCATTTTGGGGCTTGATCCGGGATACGGCACGATGGGCTACGGCGTCATCGAAAAGGACGCGCGGGGAAATTGTTTCCCCGTGGACTTCGGCGCAATCAAGACGCCCGCGGGGGAGAGTTTTCCCGTCAGGCTGTGTATTCTCGAAGAGAAGCTCAATGCAATCTTCGACAAATTCGCGCCCGAGGAAGCCGCCATGGAGGAGCTGTTCTTCTCCAAAAACATCACGACGGGCATCGCCGTCGCCCATGCGAGAGGGGTGATGCTCCTCACCTGCAACAAACGGTGCGGGAAGATCTTCGAGTATACGCCCAACCAGATCAAACAGGCGCTCACGGGCTATGGGGCGGCGGACAAACAGCAGATGCAGCGGGTCACGGCTTCCCATCTGCGCCTGAAAGAGATCCCGCGGCCCGACGACGCCGCCGACGCTCTCGCCGTCGCGCTCTGCCATGCATTCACCAGCAGATTTTCGTCGCTGTTCGGCGTAAGATAGATCTTCGGTTGATAAACAGAAGGAGTTTTCTATGATCGGTTACTTGAAAGGAACGGTAAAATACCTGGATCCCTCGTACGTCCTCGTCGAAGTAAACGGGGTGGGGTACGAAGTCGTCTGCTCGGGCGCGGCGTTTTCCCGCCTCTCGGGCGTTCCCAAAGGGGAAGAGGGAGAGGTGTATACCTATCTCAAAGTGTCGGAAGACGACATTACTCTCTTCGGCTTTGCGGATCCGCAGGAGAAGGCGCTCTTTTTAAGGCTCACGTCCGTGCAGGGCGTCGGGGCAAGGCTTGCGATGAGCGTGCTCTCCTCCATGCGCCCCTCGGAAGTCTCCGAGGCGATCGCCTCCGCAGACAGCAAGCGGCTGTGCGCCGTCAAGGGCCTCGGCAAAAAGACGGCGGAGCGCATCATACTCGAACTTCACGGAAAGATCTCCGCGGACGAACTCCTCGGCGCGGACAGCGTGGGGGGAAAGGTCTCCGTCCCCGTCTCCTCGGAGGACGACGACACCGTCTCGGCGCTCATGGGCATGGGATTCACGAGGCAAGAGAGCTCGCAGGCGGTCTCCCGCGCCAAGGCGCACGGGGCAAAGACCGTCGAAGAGATCATCGCGACGGCGCTGCGGGGGATGTAGCGGGGGATGTAGATGAAAGAGTGCATTATAAAAGACGGCACGGTAAAGGTGGACGGCATGGAAGTAGAGGAGGACTGTACCCGCCTCGTGCTTCCGCCGAGCGTGAAGGAGATCGACGACTTCGCCTTTTTCGGCAACGGGACGCTTCGGGAGATCGTCCTTCCGGAGGGGCTCGAAAAGATCGGCGTGTGTGCCTTCCGTGAGTGCAAGGCATTGAAAGCGGTTGTCTTTCCCGCGAGCATCAAGGAGATCGGAAGTTCGGCGTTCATGGACTGCACATCGCTTGAAAGCGTCGTCTTTACGGGCGGCGGCCCGCAGGAACTCGAAACGGAGACCTTCTCCCGCTGCAAAGCGCTGAAAACGGTGCGGCTGGGTACGGCGCTCCGCCTGCTGAGCACGGGCATGGAGCTGGGCGGCACGTTCGAAGAGTGCGCTTCTCTCGAAGAGATCGTCCTGCCCGAGGGGTGCGAGATCATCGGCTGTGCGGCATTCAAAGACTGTAAAAATCTTTCCCGCGTCACATTCCCTTCCACGCTCAAAGGAGTGGGCGAGGAATCGCTCGCGGGCACGGCGATCCGCGAGATCGAACTCGCCGAGGGACTTCTCACCTTCTGGAAGGCGGTGTACGGCTGCAACGAACTCAGGCGCATTGTCCTGCCTTCGACGGTGACTTCGCTCTCCTATAAGGAGTTCGGAGACCTTCCGGGGCTTACCGAGGTCGTCCTGCCGAAGAGATTCGAAGAGGATCTCGATCTGTATTTTCAGAGAGAGGATCTCGGGCGCATACATATCACGTTTATTTGAGGGATACCATGTTTGACGACGAATACGAAGAGGGCGGGCTGCTCACGGGCACCAGAACGGAATACGACGCCGAGGAAAATATTCTCCGTCCCAAGACGATGGAGGACTATGTCGGGCAGGATAAGGTCAAGGAGAACCTCAAGGTCTACATGGCGGCCGCCAAACAGCGCGGCGAGGCGCTCGATCACGTTCTCCTGTACGGCCCCCCCGGACTCGGCAAGACGACGCTCGCGCACATCATCGCAAATACCATGGGCGCGCAGATCAAACTGACTTCGGGACCCGCCATCGAGCGGCAGGGGGATCTTGCCGCCATTCTCTCCAATCTGAACGAAGGGGACGTCCTCTTTATCGATGAGATCCACCGTCTCAACCGCACGGTGGAGGAAACGCTCTATTCTGCCATGGAGGATTATGCCCTCGACATCATCGTGGGGAAGGGACCCATGGCGCGGAACATCCGCCTCCCCCTCAAACGGTTCACCCTGATCGGGGCGACGACGCGGGCGGGCATGCTCTCGAGCCCCCTGCGCGACAGGTTCGGCATCATGTGCCGCCTCGACATGTATACCCCTTCGGAGCTTCAGAAGATCGTTGCACGGTCGGCAAAGACGCTCGGGATCTCTGTCGAAGAGGGGGGAAGCTATGAGATCGCCCGCCGCAGCCGCGGCACTCCACGGATCGCAAACAGGCTTTTGAAGCGTGTGCGCGACTTTTCCGCCGTGCACGGGAGCAGTTCGATCACGGTAGAGGACGCGGACAGCGCGCTCCGCAAAATGGAGATCGACGAACTCGGGCTCGACGAGACGGACAGAAATCTACTTCGCGCTCTCATTGAAAAATTCAATGGCGGGCCCGCGGGGCTGGATACGCTCGCCGCGACGATCAACGAGGACGTCAACACCATTCTCGATGTTTATGAACCCTATCTGATCCAGCTCGGGTTCATCGCCCGCACCCCCCGCGGCAGGATCTGCCTGAAGGGGGGCTATGAGCACATGGGCATGAAGATCCCCGAATCCGTCAAAAAACAGCTCTCCGTATTCGACGAATAGAATGCTCCTCTCCTGCGTCCCCTAAAAGGGGAGCCGAGGATGCCCACCTCAGTCACCTTGCGGTGACAGCTCCTCCTAAGGCGCCAAGGCAACCCCCACCTGACGCGCTACGCGCGTCACCCGCCCCCTTCAAAGGGGGCAGGTCTTGCCCCCTCCGTGGGAGGGGGACTAAGGGGGTGGGGCGAGTTCCAAAATCACTTGCCTTAGGCGGAATTCACTTCCGCCGTGGGCGACCCAATTTGTCGAACCCCTTCGACTTCATGTCGTGACAAGCGTACGAGACAGTGACTCAATATCCCATACGCGTTACATTCCTCGCTCGTATTTCTTTTGGACGCGCGCCGATAAGGCGCAAGCTCAAAAGAAATCGAGCGAAATAAAATTACTGCGCGTGGCGGGGTTTCCCCGCCTAAGCGCTTTGGGCGGCAGGGACCGCCGCAAAGCACGTCGCGCTGCCAGCGCTCCTGTCGCGGCGCAGCTCACAGTGCACCGCACTGTTGAGCAGAATTGCGCCGCTCCACTCAATTTGTCGAACCCCTTCGACTTAATGTCGTGTGAAACAGAATAGGGACGGCCGAATTGTAATTACAAGGCAGAAGCCTTAACCCCTCGTTGAATTTATTTTTGAGCATGCGCCCCAAAGGCGCAGACGAAAAAAGAAATTCAACGAAACAATATTCTTCCTATGAAAACTTCCGATTTTTATTATGAATTGCCCGAAGAGCGCATCGCACAGACGCCCGCAAACCCGCGGGACAGCGCGAGGCTGCTCGTCTATCATCGGGACACAAAACGCATCGAGCATCGCATTTTCCGTGATGTCACCGACTATCTCAAACAGGGGGACGTGCTCGTTGTCAACCGCACGCGCGTGCTTCCCGCCCGCCTCTTCGCCGGGACGGAAAACGGCGGAAAAGTCGAGATCCTGCTCCTGAAACGTTTAGAGCTCGACACATGGGAAGTCCTCGTCCGCCCCGGGAAGAAGTGCCGCCCGGGAACAAGATTGACGGTGAACGGGGAACTCTCGCTCGAAGTGCTCTCCGTCACCGAATCGGGCGAGCGGCATGTACGGTTTTTTTACGAAGGTGCGTTTGAGGAGATCCTCTCCCGCGTCGGCGCCATGCCTCTCCCGCCCTATATCCATGAAAAATTAAAGGACCCCGAGCGCTATCAGACGGTCTATTCCCGAGAAAACGGTTCGGCGGCGGCTCCCACCGCGGGGCTCCATTTCACGCCCGAACTTCTTGACAAGATCCGCGCGATGGGGGTGGAGATCGTCGAAGTGCTTCTCCATGTGGGACTCGGCACTTTCCGCCCCGTCAAAGTGGACGACGTCGAAAAGCACGTCATGCACAGCGAGTACTATGAGGTGAGCGCGGAAGCGGCGGAGACGATCAACGCGGCAAAGCGGGAGGGGAGACGGGTCATCTGCGTGGGAACGACCTCCGTGCGCACGCTCGAGACGGTCGCCCGCGACGACGGCACCATACAGGCGGGCAGCGGCGATACGTCCATCTTCCTCTATCCGCCCTACAGGATGAAGTGTGTGGATGCGCTCATCACCAATTTCCACCTTCCCGAGAGCACCCTTTTGATGCTCGTGAGCTGTCTCTGCTCCCGCGAGGAAATTTTGTCCGTTTACGAGATCGCCGTAAAGGAGAAATATCGGTTCTTCTCGTTCGGCGATGCTATGCTCGTCTTATAGCCGTCGAAATACGGTGTCGGCAGCTCCCCTGAGAGGGGAAGTACCCGCGAATCCCCCTCTCTTGCTTCCCCTTTTAGGGGAAGTACCCGCGCAGCGGGGGATAGGGTTTTGAAACCCCTCAGTCGCGCAAGGGCAGCGCGACAGCTCCCCTGAGAGGGGAGCCAAGAGTGCGGTGAGCGCAATCAGAACCATTGCCCACCCCCTTACCCCCTCCTTGGGAGGGGGCTTCATGGCTCCTCCTAAGGAGGAGCTGTCACCGCAGGTGACTGAGGTGGGCATACGTTCCAACTTACGGCGCGTGGCGGGGTTTCCCCGCCTAAGCGCTTTGGGCGGCAGGGACCGCCGCAAAGCACGTCGCGCTGCCAGCGCTCCTGTCGCGGCGCAGCTCACAGTGCACCGCACTGTTGAGCAGAATTGCGCCGCTCCACTCAATTTGGTACCCTACGGGAACCTTATTGTCGTGTGAAACAGAAAAGGGACGGCCGAATCGCTTTTACAAGGCAGAAGAACTAACCCCTCGCAAATTTCTTTGACCTTGATATGCTGCCCGCAGGGCATTCCAAACATAAAGAAATTTGCGAAACAACATCAATGCTATGAATAACAATTATTTTTCTTTTGAACTTCAAAAAACAGACCCCGAGACGGGGGCGAGGGCGGGCGTGTTCCATACGCCGCACGGGGATATCGAGACGCCCGTCTATATGCCCGTCGGGACGCAGGCGACCGTCAAGGGCA
>CANPYD010000049.1 GCA_947587775.1 uncultured Clostridia bacterium | reverse complement strand
TGTCATGTCGAGCTTGTCGAGACATCTCGGGCGCGAAGTTACGCGGGTCTCTACCCGCATGAGACGCTGTCACCGCAAGGTGACTGAGGTGGGCCCCTTGGCTCCCCCTCAAGGGGGAGCCAAGGGGAGAATCGAAGCGTAAAAAAATGCTTGCCAAGGGGCGGGATCCGTGCTATAATGCTTGCAAAAGGAGAATTATGGCAAACTGTACGCATGACTGTTCCACTTGCAGCTCGAACTGCGGAACGAGGAGCAAAAACTCTTTCATCAAGCCGATCAACAAGCATGCGAGCGTCAAGCGCGTCGTTGCCGTGGCAAGCGGCAAGGGCGGTGTCGGGAAATCGCTCGTCACGGCGCTTTTGGCGGTGCGCGCGGCGGCGCGGGGGTACCATGTCGGGATCCTCGACGCGGACATCACGGGCCCGTCTATCCCAAAAGCGTTCGGGGTTCTCGGACATGCCTATGGGACAGACGGTGCGATCCAGCCCGTCGCGGCGAAAAGCGGCATCAAACTCATGTCCATGAACACCCTTTTGGAGCATGAGGACGACCCCGTCGTCTGGCGCGGCTCTCTGATCGCAGGCGCGGCGACGCAGTTCTGGACGGACGTCGAATGGGGGGATCTCGACATGATGTTCATCGACATGCCCCCGGGAACGGGCGACGTGCCGCTCACCGTATTCCAGTCCATTCCGCTCTCGGGCGTTGTCGTCGTGACGACGCCGCAGGATCTTGTGGAGATGATCGTGGGCAAGGCGGTGAATATGGCGAAGATGATGGAGATCCCGCTGCTCGGCATTGCCGAAAACATGAGTTATTTTGTCTGCCCCGATTGCGGGAAGGCGCATGAGATCTTCGGCGCAAGCCGTGTCGAGGGGTTGAAGGAAAAATACGGCTTCCCCGCGGCCGCGCGGTTGCCTCTTTCCGAAGCGACGAGGTCACTTGCGGACGGCGGCAGGATCGAGGAGGCGGATACCGACCCCCTTGCGGAGATCTTTGTGCAGATCGAGAAATCCCGTCTCATCGAAAACCGCGAAAAATGACGCCCTTTTCGTAAGTTTCGGCGGGGAAAACATTCGGTATTTCAAATATTTTGCAATTATCGCAAAAATTTTCATATTCTCTCAGCGGAGCGCAGCTGCATTTGCGGTTGCGCTTTGCTTTATTTCGTGAATTTTTGAAAAAATCTATTGCAAACGGGTACAATTCATGATAAAATGAAAAAAATATCTTTTAAGGGGGAAAGAATGAAGAAGTATCAGAAGATCCTTGCGCTTTCGCTGAGCACGATCCTTGCCGTATCGCTCTTTGCGGGCTGCGACAGCGGATCGAAAGACGATGGCGGCAGCGCCGATCAGAACACGACCAATCCCGGCGGGACGAATCCCGGCGGGGAGACCGATTCCGGTGGGGAGACGAAACCCGGCGGAGAGACCGATTCCGGCGGAGAGACGAAACCCGGCGGGGAAACCGATTCCGGCGGAGAGACGAACCCCGATCCCGTCTTTGCGGGCGGAGAGATCATCTGTTACGACAATCTGCCCGATGACAACATTTCTCTTTCCGAAGAGGACACCAAAGTTGTCGTCGAAAAGGGGCTGGATGTCTCGAAATTCTCCGTCACGCCGAGATCCAAGAAGTACACGGACGTTGCGACGTACGATGCGGCGACAGGGACGTTTACGGCGGTCGGCGCGGGGACGATCGGTTATGAGGAAGAGGACGGCGATTACGGCAGGATCACCGTTGTGCCCGCCTATGTCGAAGATCCCGGCAACCAGTATACCGACCTCGGGAACGACGCGAGTGAGGCTACCAGCAAATACCTCGGCAGAACGCACGATCCGTCCTTTGTGGAGAGCGTCAATAAGAGCGGAAAGTCTACCTATTATCTGTTTTCCACGGGTTGGGCAGACCAGACGACGGATGACGGCGTGAGAACGTACGGTAACGCGATCCACTCCTCCACCGACCTTATCACATGGAAGTATGTGGGAAGGACGTTCGACGTCGCGACCCGCAACGAAGACTTTGTGACCACCAAGGCGGGCAAGTGGCTGTATGACGGATACTGTCAGGGGTATTCCGAAGAGAATGCAAGCTGGTGGGCGCCCGACATCGTGCCCTGTCCCAATGGCGGCTATTGGCTGTACACCTGCGTTGTGGACGGCTCGGGGGATGACGAAGGTATGGCGCTTGCGGGCGGCAAATATGCGCGCGCATGCATCCTTCTCTATTATTCCAAGACGCTCCGCGCCGGTTCCTTCAAGCCCGTGACGGACGCAAACGGCGATCCCGTCGTTTTGATGCAGTCCTCTATTCTGCGCGGCGAGAGTGTGGCGGACGTCAACGGCATCGACCCGCAGATCATCTATGATACGGACGGCAAGATGTATATGGCGTACGGCTCCTTCGGCTCGGGCGACTATATGATCGAACTCGATCCCGAAACGGGGCTGCGCAAGGACGGAAAGGGCTGGCAGACGCAAGAGGAGATCCGCTCCTATGTCAACGATATCCAAAAGGATTTCGGCAGCGCGTCGAGCGACAGCATCGGCTGGCCGCACGATGATTATTACGGCCAAAACATCTCCAAAGCCAACATGGAAGCGCCCGTCATCGCCCGTCACGACAATGTGACGCTCATGGACGAAAACGAGCAGCTCCTCGAAGGCAGCGGCAAGACTTACTACTATACCATGCACTCCTATGACGGCCTCGGCGACAACTATCAGATGTGGGGCGGCAGGAGCGAGAGCGTCTGGGGCGTCTATAAATCCGTCGGCGGCGGCATCGTCCGCAATGTCGGTCCCGGGAACAACAAGAACTCGGGAAATAAGTACATGGGCGCTTTCCGCTGGACGAACAAGTCCGCGGGCGTGAAGGAATACGACATCATTCTTCCCGGCCATAACGACCTCTACACGACGCAGGACGGCGTAAGCCTTGCGGCGTACATCACCCGCATTCCAAAGGAGAGTGACCCCGAGAATACGGGCACGTTCATGTCGCAGGTGCACCAGTACTACCTCAACAGCCTCGGGCATATCGTCATCAACCCCAACCGCTATGGGAAGGAGATCGACAGATCGGTGTCCGAAGAGGAGCTCCTCGCCTATACTGAGACGGCGTCCGAAGGCGCGTATAAGTTCAAGATGGTTGTCATGATCAACCAGCGCGACACGGCAAGCGGAAACTTCTATGCGATTCAGAACGAATCCCGCGATGTCTATCTGAAATCCGATCACACCATCACCGAATCGAACGGCACCAAGCTCGGGACTTGGAAGATGTACGGGAAAGGATACATCAAGTTCACCTTTGACGCTACGCTCAAAGGCACGAACAATAAGGACAGCGGGAATAAGATCTTCTACGGCGTCGTCCGTCCCGCATGGCTGGGCGATCAGAATAAATCCGGGTTCACGATCACCTGCCTCGGCAGCGACACGGGCGACCGCAACATGGCGATGTTCATGAACAACTATTCCACCCTCACGGGCGGCGATCTCGTCGGCTGAGAAACAAAAAATCTCCCGCTCCTGTTTTTACAGGAGTGGGATTTTTTGTAGCTTTTTTCGCAAATCTCTTTATGATTTGAATGCCCTTCGGGCGGCATATCAATGTCAAAGAAATTTACGAGGGGTTAGTTCTTCTGCCTTGTCGCAGTGATTCAGAACAAAGGGCACCTTGGCGCCCCTTGTAGGGTCCTTCCTTAGGGATGGCGGGAAAAGGCGACGTTCTATTTATGGAGCCTTTTCCGCCTGAGCCGGCGCGCTGTCCTTGCGCGACTGAGGGGTTCTCCGTCTTTTGAAACCCCTTTCCCCTTCGGGGACTTCCCCTGAAAGGGGCAGCAAGGGGCTGCGCGCGGGGTCTGAAAGGGGCAGCAAGGGGTAACCGCGTCATCCTGCCCCGCACGCATTCTGTTACACGAAGCGCGGCACGAGCGGGCACCGCCCGCGAAGTAGCGTAGCGAAGGATCCCGAAGATCCGGTCCGAACTTTCATCCTCGGGATTCTTCGCGCCGCTTTTGTCGGCGGCGCTTCAGAATGACGCGGGGTTGGGAGCCAAGGAACGGGGTTCACACAAACAGCGTCAGAAATTCGTTTGTGTATGTTCCCGTGAGGACGTTATAGAGATCGTTTGCGCGGACATCGAGGGTGAAGCAGTCGAGCGCTTCCTTTTTGAGCAGCGAGTAGTCGCCCTTGCGCGCGATGACGGGGAGCGAACCCGAAAGCGAGGACAGGATCTCCTCGGCGTTCTGCCCGTTGATCGCCAGCACGTTGGCATAGAGGGGCGCGGAGAGATACTCCCGCACCGCTTCGAGTTCCACGCCCAATAAATTCTGCGCGAGGATGCGTTTCAGGCGGGATAGGGTATACCGTTTGGAGACGACCTTTTGGAGCAGGTCGCTGTAGCGAGGGTTGCTCTTCGCCATGGAGACGAGTCTGTTTTCGAGTCCCTCGGCGCAATCGGGCGTCTTTGCGATCTCTTCTCTTGACCGCGCAAAGAGCATAGCGAGCGCCGCCTCTTCAAAAGAGGGAAGGGTACAATTCGCGACATCCCGGTAGACGGTTTCGGGAAGATTCGCTCTGAGCATTTTTTTATCCCGCCTGTCTCCGCGGCGGATGGCTTCGCGGATGGCGGTCGAGGAGGAGTAATTCTTTTTGAGCTCCGCGTCCCCGTGCCCGCTTCCGACGCGGGCGATCGGCAGGGGAAGGATGCCGCTCTTTTCCGAAAGAAGGGCGCGGCAGTATTCCGTTCCGAGGATATTGTTGGGAGAGGAGAGCAGTTTTTCGTCCACATCCGGACGGGTCGCAAGCAGCGCGGCGTTGCGGGCGCGGATATAGGACGTCCCGTCCTTGAGATTTTCCTTTAAGGCGGCGCGGAAGGGTTTGTCTTCACGCAGGAGCGCCTCGGCTGTACGCAAAAACTCTTCCCGCGTTCCGCTCTCACACCCGAAGGCGAGCGCTTCGACGTTTTCAAGCGCAGAGAGGATATGCACGGCGCCGCCCGCAAAGAGTTCGGCGGGGGAAACGGCAAAGGCCGCGGGAAGTTCTATCACAACGTCTGCACCGTTTTCCACCGCATGGCGGGCGCGGACGTACTTCTGAAAGAGGGCAGCTTCCCCGCGCTGCGTGAAGTTTCCGCTCATGATGCAGAGGATATGCCCGTATCCCGCCTCGCGGATCTTGGAAAACAGATAGGCATGCCCCGCATGAAAAGGATTGTATTCCGCGACGACGGCACAGAACTTCATAGACACCTCAAAAATACAGATATAGTTTTATTGTAGCACATTTCCGTAAAAAGTCAACCAAATCCCCGTCATGAGCTTTCACGGGCGGTTCGGCTCTATGGCACGACTGATATGTTTCGCATAAGATTTTTTGGGGGAATTTCAAAAACCGATTGACAAACCCTATTAAATAGGGTATAATAAAGAAAAACAAAAGAAGGCTTCGTATTGTATGAAAAGAACATTTATTGAGTTGCCCCTGTTTCGCGCGAAATGGGAAAGTTTGGGACTGAATGATGACGATTATCGCCGTTTACAAGACGAACTTTTGGCAGATCCCAAAGTCGGAGCGGTCTTACAGGGGACGGGCGGCGTTCGCAAGATGCGCTTTGCCTTTGAACATCAGGGCAAGAGCGGTGGTGTGAGAGTCATTTATGTCGATTTTGAGGTCTACGAGGAGATTTATCTTCTTACGGCATATACGAAAACCGAGAAAAGCAACTTGACGAAGGATGAAAGAAACGAACTTAAGAGACTGGTGGCGATCATTGAAAGACAGCTTGAAGAAAGCGAGTGAGGGAGGAGTGTATGAGCCTTTTTGATGAAATCAAATTGGGATTGGAACAGGCGATAGATTACAATAACGGAAAATTGGAAGCAAGAAGGACGGTCAGGAGTATTCTGCCTTTGGAAACTTTCTCTGCGGCGGAGATCAAAGAGATCAGAAAGCGCACGGGAATGACGCAATCCCTGTTTGCCCAATTTATGGGCGTTTCGGTCAAAACGGTGGAGGCGTGGGAATCGGGCAAGAACAGCCCCGAGGGTTCTGCGCGGAGAATGCTCGCTTTGACGCGGGAAGATCCTCAATTTCCGAAATCTTCGGGAATCCTTTGTGATTAGCATTCGGAAGGGCGCGCATGACGGCGCTTTCCAACGAAAAAAACAAGCGGCCTACGGATCCGGTTCCATGGGCCGCCTTAAATTTTTCCTTCTTACCTCATCTACCTGACAAACATATGCAAATTACCGCACAAAATTTCATTTTCCCTTTACAATTTCCGACGATTGTTGTATAATGATACGGAAATTTCCTTCGCTTCCATTATACACGAAGCGAAGTGAAAAATAAAGCGTTCAACGGAGAAAAAATCATATGGCATTCAAAGACAAAATGAAAGCATTCGGCAGAACTGTGACAGAGAGCGGCACGCTGGTCGGCGAGATCAAGAAAAAAGCGGGCCTCATCAACAAAAAGATCGTCCTCTGCGAGGGGGAAGACCGCCGCGTCGTTGAAGCGGCGTCCATCTGCGTGCAGGACAACGTCGCGCGGATCGTTCTGCTCGGCAATCCCGACAGGATCAAGCTCGACAACCCCGACGTCGACCTCACCGGCGTGGAGATCATCGATCCCGAGACGAGCGAAAAACTCGCGGATTACGCAAATCTTCTGTATGAACTCCGCAAGGCGAAGGGCATGACGGAAGAACAGGCAAAGGAACAGGCGAAGGACAGCACCTTCTTCGGCGCGCTCATGCTCAAGAGCGGCGATGCGGACGGGTTCGTCTCGGGCGCATGCCATTCCACGGCCAACACCCTCCGTCCCGGGCTCCAGATCATCAAGACCGCACCTGGCGTTACCGCCGTGTCCAGCTTCAACCTCATGGTGGGCAGGAATCAATATGTGGAGGACAACGTGCTCGTGTTTGCCGATTGCGGACTGAATCCTACATATACGGCGGAAGGACTTGCGGACTGCGCCATCGCGACTGCAAAGAGTGCGAAGGAGATCGCGGGGATCGAACCGAGAGTCGCCATGCTCTCCTTCTCCACCAAGGGCAGCGCGAAGCACGACAACGTGACCCTCGTGCAGGAAGCGACGCGCATCGCCAAGGAGAAGGCGCCCGACCTCATGCTGGACGGCGAGCTCCAGTTTGATGCGGCGCTCGTCCCCGAAGTCGCCAAGCTCAAAGCGCCCGATTCGCCTGTGGCGGGGCATGCGAACGTCCTGATCTTCCCCGACCTTCAGGCGGGCAATATCGGATATAAAATTGCGGAACGCCTCGGCGGATTCCAGGCGATCGGCCCCATCTG
>CANPYD010000048.1 GCA_947587775.1 uncultured Clostridia bacterium | reverse complement strand
CCCCTCCCACGGAGGGGGCTGCATGGCGCCGCTCCTCCCCACGGAGGGGGCAAGACCTGCCCCCTTTGAAGGGGGCGGGTGGCGCGCGTAGCGCGTCAGGTGGGGGTTGCATGGCGCCTCCTAAGGAGGAGCTGTCACCGCAGGTGACTGAGGGGTTTCCCGACGCCGAGGTTGCGAGAACCCTATCCCCCGCTGCGCGGGTACTTCCCCTAAGAGGGGAAGCAAGGGGGCAACTTCTGCTCCCTAAAGTCTCTCAAAATAATGAAAACAAGCCTACCATGTCCGTCGATCCACCGAAAATCTGCCTACCATGTCTTGCCGTCGGGGTATTGCACCGTGAAGGTCTCGAATTTTTCTCCCTTTTGCTGCAAGTACATTTTTCCTCGGCCGTCTGCGGTGAGGACGAGCACGCGCTTCACCTTCTTCACCCCTCGTTTTTGCAGGATATCGTCGAAAAACGCCTGCCCGAGCCCCGTGAGTTCGAGATTTTTTCCGTCATACTTGCCATTGTCGATGATGACGAGCGGAAGAGAGGTCTGCATCTCCTCGTAGTTCTTTTTCGGGAGCGCGGAAAAGGTGCCGTTCGACTCATAGAGGGCGTAATCGATGCAGTCGAGCGAAAAATATCCCGCCGTGCGGAGCGATTCGATGAGGTCGCTCACGTCGAGATTGTTGCGCTTCAACTGGTAGTCGTCGATCCCGTTTTTGTTCATCACAAGGCTGGGTTTTCCGCTGATGAACGCTTTGAGCGGCTTGACTTTCAAGTCGAGCAGGGTCACGATCTCGTGGAGCACATAAATCGTGACGACCGAGATGATCCCGTAGAGGAGCGGAATGGACGTGTCCGCCATGGGGATACAGGCGAGCTCGGCGATGAGCAGGGTGATGACGAGCTCAAAGGGCTGCATTTCGCCGATCTGGCGTTTTCCCATGAGCCGCATGATGATGAGCAGGGTGATGAAGATGATTGCAGTACGGATGATGACGAGCGTCATGAGAATAGTTTTCCGCATAGCGGAAAATGTATGTAAAAAAGTTGATTTTTGCGGGCCGATGTGGTATGATTTCAGACGAAACAATCATGGCAAAGGAGGAGAAAATGGCCGCAACAAACGTAAAGAAAACGGGAAGATGGAAACGGTTCTTCTACTCCGACCTCATGCTCAGGCTCTCGGACGCCCGCCAGCTCGCCTATATCGCCGTCCTCACCGCTCTCTGCATTGTCGTCAATTTTTTTGAGATCAAATTCGGCGACGTCCAGTTCTCCTTCACGGTGTTCGCAAGCATTCTCACGGGAATGATCCTCGGACCTATCTATGGGTTTGTCGCCGTCTTTTTGGGGGATGCCATCGGCTTCCTCGTCAACTCGGGCGGTTTTCTCTACATGCCGTGGGTGGGGCTCTCCGTCGCCATGATGAGCTTCATCGCGGGCTGCGTCATGAAGCTTCCCATGCACTTCAAGGGCAACGTCTATCTGAAACTCGCCGCCATTTGCCTCTTGTCCCTTCTCGTCTGTTCGGTGGGGATCAATACGACGGGAATGTATTTCTACTACACCCGCGTCGGATTCTCGCAGAAGGCGCTCGGCTACATCTCCGACTACTTCGGCGGCGTCAACCTCTACTGGACGTACGCGCTCGTTCGCCTTGTCTTTATGGGGCAGCTCATCAACAGCGCGCTGAACTATGTCCTGCTCTTTGTCGCCGTGCCCATTATCGGTGCGGTCAAGCCGCTTCGGCTCCGCTTTGAGTAACATTATGAAAATCGGCCGCGGTTGACTTTTCCGCGGTTTCTCGGCTCCCCTCAAAGGGGGAGCTAAGGTGCCCACCTCAGTCACCTGCGGTGACAGCTCCTCCTAAGGCGCCAAGGCAACCCCCACCTGACGCGCTACGCGCGTCACCCGCCCCCTTCAAAGGGGGCAGGTCTTGCTCCCTCCGTGGGAGGGAAGAAGCGGCGCCATGTAGCCCCCTCCATGGGAGGGGGACTAAGGGGGTGGGGCGAGTTCCAAATTCCTTGCCTTTTTGTTTTTGAGCATGCGCGAAAGAGCGCAGACGAGAAAACAAATTCAACGAAATATAAACCAAATATAAACGAAATATAAAATTCCATAAAGGAGGGCGCCTATGCAAACGCTCCTGCTTGCCGACAAGGTCATGTTCGGCGCAAACGCGAGGGGGATCATCCTCTTCGGCTTTGAGATCTATTATTATGCGATCTGCATCGTCAGCGGGATCCTTCTCTGCACATTTCTGTCTGCGCTTTTGATGAAGCGGCGGAACATGTCTTCGGACTTTATCTTCACGCTCTTCATCATTTGTATCCCGTCCGCACTCATCTGCGCGCGGCTCTACTATTGCATTACCTTCCCCTTGGGAATTCAAGATTGGTTCTCGTGGGACAATATCCGCCGCGGCGGGCTCTCCGTCATCGGCGGCGTCATCGGCGGGATCGGCGCGGGGCTGGTTGTCTGCCTCGTCAAAAAGGTGAATTTCTTCCGTGCGGCGGACTGTGTCGTCGTCACCATTTTATTGGCGCAGGCCCTCGGCAGATGGGGGAATTTCTTCAATATGGAAGTGTACGGCGGGACGGTCGCAAGCGATTCCATGAAGTGGTTCCCCTTCGCGGTGCCCGTCAGCCGCGTTTCGCCGACGGGCATTGGCGCGTTTTCGGATCCGAACGCCGAATGGCACTATGCGTTCTTCTTCTATGAGATGCTCCTCAATCTCATCGGGTTCGGGCTTCTCTTCTCGGGCGCGTGGTTCTGGAACAAGAAACCCAACGGCGTGCTCGCGCTCTCTTATTTTGTCTGGTATGGCATGACGCGCTCGATCATGGAACCCCTGCGGGATACCGATTATATTTTGAACGGCGGCGGCATCCCGTGGTCGTTCGTGACTTCCATTCTCATGATCGTGGGCGGCATTGCGGGGATTGCTGCGCTGCTGCTCCTCAACTATAAAAAAGAGGGGGCGCTCATCGGCAGTAAGACGGGGGATCCCTGCGGGATCACCGATTATCTTACTCCCTACAAGGACGACGTGCCCTACTTTTCCAAGATCAATATGATGGGGAAGAACTACCCCCCGAAACCCGAAAAGGGGAAGAAGGACGAGCCCACCCCCCTACCTCCCTCCGACGGAGGGGGCGAGGAGCCTGAGGACGAGGGTACCGATTCTTGCCCTCCCCCTGCGTCAGGGGGAGGGGTAGGGGAGGGGGTCCGCCCTCAAACCGACGACGAAACAAAGGAGAAAAAATCATGAGAAATCTCACACTTCTTACCGATCTGTATCAACTCACCATGGGGCAGGGATATTTCAAAGAGGGAAGGCATGAAGAACTTGCCGTGTTCGACATCTTCTTCCGCCCCAACCGCCTCATCACCTATTCGGTGGCGGCGGGCATGGAGCAGGCGGCGGAATATCTCGAAAATTTGCACTTCGACGAAGAGGACCTTGCCTATCTTCGCTCTCTCGGGATCTTCACCGAGGACTTTCTCGCCTATCTCAGAGACCTTCGCTTCACGGGCGACGTGTTCGCCGTCCGCGAGGGGGAGATCGTCTTCCCCTACGAGCCAATTCTCACCGTCCGCGCCCCCATGATCCAGGCGCAGCTCGTGGAAACGGCGCTCCTCACCTTTATCAACCACCAGACACTCATCGCATCCAAGGCGTCCAAGATCTGCAAGGCGGCGGCGGGCGACGTCGTGATGGAGTTTGGCCTGCGCCGCGCACAGGGGGCGGACGCAGGCATTTACGGCGCACGGGCTGCCGTCATCGGCGGCTGCGCTTCGACCTCCAACGTCTATGCGGGCAAGCTCTTCCATGTGCCCGTGGCGGGGACGATGGCGCACAGCTGGGTCATGAATTTCCCCTCCGAACTCGACGCCTTCCGCGCCTATGCGGAGAGCTTCCCCGACGGATGTCTGCTTCTCGTCGACACGTACGATACTCTCCGCAGCGGCGTCCCGCACGCGATCGAGGTCTTCAAAGAGCTCCGCGCCAAGGGGCATGAGCCCAAGGGGATCCGCCTCGACTCGGGGGATCTCGCATACCTTTCCAAAGAGGCGCGGAAGATGCTCGACAAGGCGGGCTTCCCCGATACGATCATCTGCGCCTCGGGGGATCTCGACGAGTATTCCATCCGCTCCCTGAAGGAACAGGGCGCCAAGATCGACAGCTGGGGGGTGGGGACGAAACTCATCACGAGCGCCGATCTTCCCGCGCTCGGCGGCGTCTATAAGCTCGCCGCAGTCTATGAAAACGGCAAGGAGATCCCCAAGATCAAACTCTCCGACACGACGGAGAAGATCACAAATCCCTCGTTTAAGGAATTATATCGTATCTACGACAGGGATACGGATAAGGCGATCGCCGATTATATCACCCGCGCGGACGAGACCGTCGACGAGGACAAACCCCTCGTGCTCTTCCACCCCGTCGATACATGGAAGCGCATGACCGTGACGAATTTCCGCGTGAGGAAACTCCGCGAAACGCTCATCTCCCACGGGAAACGCGTGGGAGAGCCGAAGCCGCTTTCGGAGATCTCCGCCTACCGCGCCGAGGAATTTGCGCGCTTCTGGGAAGAGTATACCCGGCAGGACATGCCGCATATCTATAAGGTGGATCTTTCGCCCGCCCTCTACACGCTCAAACGCGAGATGGTGGAAAAGTGCGGAAAGGGGGAGTCGTGATGTTGAAGCTGTATTCCGAAAAGGATGTCGTTACGCTGGTAAAACGGCTCAAAGAGGAGTACGAGGGGGCGCTCCGCGGCCATCGCGAGAAGGAAGCGGCGCTCACCGAAGAAAACAGAGATCTCCGCGCACGGGTCGCCGAGCTCGAGGGAGAGCGCAGCGGCGCCCTTGCCGCCTTTGCGGCAGCCGAGCGGGAGCGTGAAAAGATCAAGCGCGAGGGGGCGCAGGCGGTGGAAGGGGAACGCAGAGAGCTCGCCCTTCTCATCGGAAAATGCCGTCGGATGCTGGACATGCTCCGTACAAAATATCCCGACGAAGAGGATACTGCGGCGTTTTCGGCATTCTGCAGTGAGCTCGGGATCTCGTCCGCGGCGGAAGAAGAGAGCGGGTTCGATCTCGAAGAAGTGACTTCCCCCAAGGGGCCGCTCGACCTCGGAAAACTGTGCAGAGAGCTCGGGCTGATGGAGGATGACGAATGAAGGAAACGACGAAACGCGCGCTTCTCTTTGCGCTCATCGCATGCGTCGGGGTACTGATAGATCAGCTCACAAAATTGCTTGCGTTTTACTTTTTGCCGAGCGTGAGCTCCTATCAGCCGATCATCGAGGGCTGGCTGGGCTTTTCGCATGTGGAAAACGACGCGATCGCCTTCGGATTCGGCAGCGGAAACCGCACCTTTATGATCGTGATCATGATCGTGACGGCGTTTCTCATGGTGGGAATCCCGTTTCTGAGCCTTACGGTCTTCAAAAAGAACCGCCCCGCGCAGGTCTGTCTTGCGATCATCGAGGGCGGCGCGGTCGGAAATTTCATCGACAGACTTTTCGTGAAAAACGCGCAGGGCGTTGCGGTCGTGCGCGATTTCGTCGATCTCACCCGCTTCGGGTTCGCCAACTGCAATGTGGCGGATTTCTTTATCACATTGGGCGCGGTCGCCCTCGTCATCATTTTGCTCTTCATCGGGCCGCAGGCGGCGTTTCCCTTGAAGAAGGAATGGCGGGAAGAGGCGAAAAGGGCGGAAAACCAATGACGGTCCTCTGTTTCGAGGCGGCGGCGGGGAGCCGCGTGGATGTGTTCGTGAGCGGCGTCTCGGATCTTACGCGGGCGGCGGTGAAACGGCTCGCGGAGGGCGGACACGTCTTTGTCAACGACGTCTCCGCAAAGGCGAGCGCAAACGTAAAACCGGGGGACCATGTCCGCGTCGAAGTCCCCGATCCCGTTGCAACGCGCGCCGTTCCCGAGGATATTCCCATTGAAATCGTCTATGAGGACGACGACATCGCGGTCGTCAATAAGGCACAGGGCATGACCGTCCATGCGGGAGCGGGGAATTACGAGGGGACGCTCGTCAACGCGCTCCTCTTCCGCCTGAAAAATCTGAGCGGCGTGGGCGGGGAACTGCGCCCCGGCATTGTGCACAGGATCGATAAGGACACTTCGGGGCTCCTCGTCGTCGCCAAGAACGACGCGGCGCACCTGTCTCTCTCCGAACAGATCGCGCAAAAGACCGCGCGGCGGGAGTATCTCGCGCTCTTGGAGGGCGTCTTAAAGGACGATAAGGGGCACATCCTCACGGAAATGGGGAGAGACCCCAAGGACAGGCTGAAAATGGCGGTTCTGCCCGCGGGAAAGGGGAAGATCGCTGAAACGGACTGGTTCGTCGAGGAGCGGTTCAAAGAGTTCACTCTTGCGAGATTTTCCCTGCATACGGGAAGAACGCACCAGATCCGCGTCCATGCGAAATATATGGGGCACCCCGTCGTGGGGGATAAGCTTTACGGCTATAAAAAACAGCGGTTTTCGCTCGAAGGGCAGCTTCTCCACGCCTTCCGCCTCACGCTCGATCATCCCAAAACGGGGGAGCGCATGACGTTCACCGCGCCCCTGCCCGATTACTTCGAAAATATTCTGGAATTGCTCCGACGGGAGCGGAAAGGAGATCAGAACCATGGCTAAGAAAAAAGAAAAAGAGACCGAGACCAAAGAGACCCGCGCGAAGCGTTCCCGTCCGCGCTGGCGGTTTGCGGATATGCTCGCGTTCTGCGCGCTGGCGCTTTCGTCGATTTTGTTTATCCTTGGGCCCCTTCTTAATTGGATCTTCGAAAAGACGGGCGGGGGGAATATCCTCGTCACGCTCAACACGATCGCGCAGTATTGCCTCTTTGCGGCGATCGCCTTGCCCGCTTGGTACTTTGTGCGGAACAAGCGCATGGGCTGGATCGTCTTTTACTTTATTCTGATCATTATATTCATCGTCGGCACCGTTTTGGGTCTGATCTGAGTCTTCCCCTCAGCGCCCCGTGCGCTCCCTCTCGGCTCCCCTCATAGGGGAGCTGTCACGCGCCCCGTGCGCTCCCTCTCGGCTCCCCTCATAGGGGAGCTGTCACCGCAGGTGACTGAGGGGTTTCCTCATCAATTGAAATTGCAAAATTCTCCGCGTTTTTCTTTACAAATCGGAGAATTTTCTTTATAATAAAGAATATGAATCCCGTTATCGCCATTGTCGGGCGCCCCAATGTGGGGAAAAGTACATTCTTCAATAAAGTCGCGGGCAGAAAGATCGCCATCACCGAAAACCGCCCCGGCGTCACGCGCGACCGCATTACGGCGAGCTGCGAATGGCGCGGCAAACCGTTCACCCTCATCGACACGGGCGGCGTCGAGCTCAGGAGCGAGGACGTCATGTGGAAGCAGATCGCCTTGCAGGCACAGCTTGCCGTGGAGACTGCCGACGTCATCCTCTTCTTTACGGATGCGAAAGAGGGGCTCACCGCCTCCGATTACGACGTGGCGG